>CAIOLZ010000350.1 GCA_903859265.1 uncultured beta proteobacterium | reverse complement strand
TTCAATGACGGACTGGAACTCCGAACGGATCACAAAGCTGTCGTAGTCAAAATAAATGATGCGGCTTGTAGATTGCATCAGCGCGTCCGTGTTGTTCTTCGTCAGGTCAACCGTTGTCACGGCTCCCTTTGCCACACCTGCGCCATCACCGGTCGAACTGCTGTCTGGGCTCACGGCCGTCGCCGATTTGTCCACTACCGGGACGTCGTCAAGCTTTACCGGGGAACTGCAGGCGGCAAGGACCGACACCATCGAAATCGCCATCAAAATTTTCTTCATGGGTTACTCCTGATTGAACTGTTATTTTTGAAAAGGACCCCAATCGGGCTCACGGATATCACCGTTTTGCCCCGCCAGGCGCGCCTTGATCTTGCCATCCAGCGTTGTCGTCATAAGCGCTTCCCGGCCCTGGATCTGTGTCGCATAAATCAGCAGTTTGCTGTTGGGTGAAAAACTGGGATGTTCGTCAGCCGACGAATCGGTAATGGCATTCACGGCGCCGGACTTCATATCCATCAGGTGAAGTTTGAAAGCACCAGAAACCCGTGAAATATACGCAAGCCACCGACCGTCCGGGCTAAGGGCCGGTGAAATGTTGTAAGTGCCGGTAAAAGTGACGCGCTCCGGATTGCCGCCGTTGCGGGGAATCCGGTAGATTTGTGGCGACCCGCCACGGTCGCTGACGAAGTAAATCGTTGTGCCATCCGGGGAAAAAGCCGGCTCTGTATCAATCGAACTGGACTGGGCCAGGCGCTTGGGGTCGGAGTTGCTGCCCGCGACATCCATCAGGTACAGCTGCGAACCCCCATCGCGGCTCAGCGTGACGGCCAGGGTTTTGCCGTCGGGCGACCAGGCCGGAGCGCTGTTGGAGCCCTTGAAATTGGCAACCAGACGGCGTTTCCCGGTGGACACTTCGTGGACGTAAATGGTGGGCTTGCGCGCTTCAAAGGAGACATAGGCGAGTTGCGTCCCGGAAGGGGACCATGCGGGCGAGATGATGGGTTCAGGACTGTTGAGCGCACTTTGCGCGTTGTCACCGTCAGCATCGGCAACCCACAAGTTAAACATCTGCCCGTTTTTTGTGACATAGCTGATGCGCGTCGAGAAGGCGCCTTTGTCGCCGGTGAGTTTTTCATAGACAAAGTCTGCGATGCGATGCGCGGCAAGCCGCAAATCACCTGCGACCACCGCGTGGCTCTGGCCGCCCTGATCCTGTCCCCGCACCACGTCCCAAAGGCGAACTCGCACATCAAAGCGACCATCGGCAAGACGTGTCACGCTGCCTGCTACAAGCGCATCGGCATTTTTCTGGCGGAAATTTGTAAAGTCAGGCCGGGTCACCTCATCGAGTCCGGGATTGCCGGCGTCAACACCGCGGAATTGCCCACTGCGCTCCAGATCGGCTTGCACAATGGCCGATATTTTTTGAGGGCTGGCCTCCTCCCCTTTGAATGCCACGACGGCAATAGGCACTTGCGTCAGTCCTACGCCGGAAACTTCCACACGGAATTGTGCAAATGCCTGATTCGCCATCAGCACCAGCACAGCGCATTGGCACAGAGGCCGCACCATTGGGTGAAGCAATTTATTCAGGGTCTTGATCATTTTTTCGATGAAGGCAATACAACTCAAAATACTTGCCAAAAGCGGCTTGACCCTGCATGGTACACACCGCAAAGCCCATCGCGCCATCCAGGAAACCAAGCCGAAAAAGGTAGCTTCGCAAAAATGCGGTCAATCCAGCCAGGAAAGCACGCAACATGGATGTGCGCTCTCCTTTGGCAAACCGCTGCAAGGCCCATGCGCGGCTGTATTGCTCGAGTTTTCGCCAGTAATGGCCCGGCGTCGGGTAGCTGTAGTGCAGGATGGGTTCGCTCAACTCCGCGATCCGCCTTGACTGAACAATGACCCGCTCATGGACCAGATCGTCACTGAAACGTGCCTGTTCCCTCCTGAAGAGCCGCAGCACGAGGTCTGGTGTCCATCCGCAATGGCGGATCCATTGGCCGCAAAACTGGGTAATGCGCGGTATGTAAAAAGCATCAGACGGCGGGTTGCTCGGACTGATTGCCTGAACAATCTGTCGCGCCAGTTCCGCTGAAATACGCTCATCAGCGTCGAGGGACAATACCCAGGGAGACGTGGCAAGGTCAAGCGCCCGGTTCTTTTGCGGGCCGAATCCGGGCCAGTCGTCGGTTTTGCAAACCTGGGCTCCGCAAGCGATGGCGATGTCGGTCGTGCCGTCCGTGCTACCGGAATCCACCACAATCACCTGGTCAGCGAATGCGACAGACTCAAGGCAGGCCTTGATATTGGCGGCTTCGTTGTAGGTGATGATGATGACGCTGAGCGAAGGCAAGATGAATGACAAAAAGTGTCTATGCGTAAACCCGCTAGCATAGCCCACCCGAAACCCGTCGCCAGAGCCGTCTTTTTCTGAAATTTCACGATGCTTTTGAACCGCAGCAAAATATTTTTTGGCAACGTGTTGCGGCATGTCCCGGTGGGGCTGCTTTGCTTTGTGGCGATATCTCCTAGCCTGGGAACTGCGGTTGCTGCGATTGGCAGACTCGTGCTCTATTTGCTTGCCTTGGTGCTGCTGCCGCTCGGATTGAAAGGCATCCCGCAGGACCGAAAAACCATTACCACGCTTGTGCTCATTGCCTGCGCTTACATGGCGGTGAGCGTCCTGTGGTCCGATGTGGACGTCACAAGCGCTTTGCTGGCCTGGAGTCGCCACGCGCGCCTGTTGACGATCCCTATTCTGTATTACGTCATCACGTCTGAGTCGCAGGCGAGAACCATATTGAAGGCCTACACCTACGCACAGGTCTTCGTGGTGCTGACGTCGTGGCTGCTGGTGCTGGGCGTACGTGCGCCCTGGGTCACGGCCTTGCATGCCGACGACACGTATGCAGTCTTTGGTAGTTACCTGGAACAATCCATTTCACAAGGCGTTCTGATGGCTTTGCTGTGGCACCAGCGGGACAGCATTTTTGGCCCGCGCGGCAGGAACGTTGCCATTGCCCTGTCCTGCGCTACCTTGGTGTTGACCCTGGGTTTCTTGCCCGGACGCAGCGGCTACATGGTTGTGCTGGGCCTGATCACGCTGGCCGTGCTTCATGAAATTCCAAAGCGCTACAAGTGGACAGCAGTGCTGGTTCCCTTCCTGGCGCTGGCCATTGTGGGAGCCACTTCGAGCCATTTCCGCGCTCGCATGATGCAGGTTTCTACTGAAATTGCCGGTTTCACCAGCAAAACAAATACCGACACCTCGTCAGGGGAAAGGTTGCTGTATTGGCAGATATCAGGGATTGCAATTGCCGAAAAACCAGTCTTTGGTTTTGGTGCCGGCAGTTGGAACCACGAATACCGCCGGCTCGAAAACGGGCGTGCCATCCCGGGGAGTTTGTCGGTGGACAACCCGCATCAGCTGTTTCTTTTGTGGACCGTTGACGGGGGAGTGATCGGTCTCACGTTGCTTTGCGCGGTGCTGGCGAGTCTGTGGTGGTATTCACGTAAGCTGCCAGTTCCTGACCGGCTCAGTCTGCAGGCGATGGTTGCCGCTCTGGTGATTTCCGGCATGTTCAACTCGATGATTTACGGCATTGGCATGGGCGATTTTTTCTGCATCGGACTTGGCCTGCTGGCCGCGCTTAGCGCAACGGGTTCCCAAAATGTCTGAGACCTCTTTGACAAACCTGCCAGTTCGCGTGCGCCTTTGGCACGTGATGTCGTACTTTTCTAAGCCCACCGTCGGATGGGTGGCGTTGGCGCTCTCGGTGGTGATCGGCTCGGCGCTGGAACCGACCATTCCGGCGTTGTTGAAGCCATTGCTGGACAAGGGATTCAACTCCAAGGAGTTGCCGGTCTGGATGATTCCGGTGTCGGTTATTTTGTTGTTTACCCTGCGCTCCTGCGCGTCCTTCGTTGCAGACGTTTCCTTGGCAAAAATTGCCCAGACCAGCCTGTACGCACTGCGCAAAAAAATGTTTGACTGCATCAGCGTAGCCGAGCTGGACCTGTACCGCAGGCAACCGGCTACCGCACTGGCCAACACCATTGTCTTTGAAGCAACCAACGGTGCGGTGCTGTTGCTGCAATCCGTCACCACGGTGGTCAAGGACAGCCTGTCGCTCGTGGCGCTGGTGTGTTACTTGCTGTATCTGAATTGGAAGCTGACGCTGATTGTTCTGCTTATTTTTCCGATCGTTGCCCTGTCCATGCGGGCCCTTGCGAAACGCCTTTATGGGTTGACGAAAGCATCGCAGGCTGCCATCGATGAGCTGGCCTACGTCGTGGAAGAAAACGTGCTCGCGCACAAAGAGATCCGCATTCAGAGTGCCGAACAGCAGCAACGTGAGAGGTTCCACGGCGTCAACAGCCGGCTCAAACGCCTCGCCATGAAGTCGGCAGTAGCAGGGTCGGCGGTAGCGCCGATTACCAATTTGTTTGGCTCAATTGCGCTCTCGGCGGTGATTACGGTGGCGATTGTGCAGAGCCAGTCCAGCGCGCTGTCTGCGGGTGGTTTCGTGGCATTCATCACTGCGATGCTGATGCTGATTGCACCCATCAAACATCTGTCAGAAGTATCCAGCACCATTACCCGTGGGGTTGTGGCTGCGGAACGGGCCGTTTCGCTGGTAGAAACGGTGGCGACCGAAAAAGGTGGTAATTACAGCAGCCCGCGCTGCAAGGGCCTGATTGAGTACAAAGGGGTGGGGGTGACCTACCCGGGTGCGCCCTCGCCGGCACTCCTTGGAATCGATCTGCGCGTGGATCCGGGCCAATTTATCGCGCTGGTCGGGTTGTCCGGTTCCGGTAAAACAACGCTTGCCAACCTGCTGCCGCGCTTTGTGGACTGCACTACGGGTTTCATCACGCTCGATGGCGTGGACCTGCGCGAGTGGGACCTGCATAGCCTGCGGCAGCAGTTTGCACTGGTGGGCCAAAACGTGGTCATGTTCAATGACAGCGTACTGAATAATGTGGCGCTGGGCCAGGTGGTAGATCGCGAACGCGTGATGCATGCGCTGGAGGCGGCCAATCTTTCGGATCGCGTAGCGGCGCTGCCCCGAGGCATGGACACGGTCCTCGGGCACAACGCCAGCTTGTTGTCTGGCGGTGAACGCCAGCGCCTGGCGATCGCCCGGGCCATTTACAAAGATGCGCCGATCCTGATTCTGGACGAGGCAACCTCGGCACTGGACACCGATACCGACAGTCTGGTACAGGCATCGCTGCGTACTGCAATGGCGGGCCGCACCACCATCGCAATTGCCCATCGACTGACAACCATCCGTGACGCAGACACCATTTTTGTGCTGCAGCATGGTCGTATTTTGCAAAGCGGTAACCACCAAACCCTGATGGAACAGGGCGGTGCCTACGAAGACTTTATCCGCCTGAGTTACAGCTGACCAGCCCCAAACATGCATCGACAAAGCCGCCGACATCGGGCCGCACAAGGCACCGGACGTCTGCATGCCGGTGGCGCGATGGTGGCGTTTCAAAGTTAAACCAGCACAAGGTTGGAATCTGCAAAGCGACGGCCATGTGGTAAGGCCCGGAATCGCTGGACACGACCAACTGCGCACAGGCCAGCAAAGCTGTGAGTTGCTCCAGCGACAACTGCCCGGCATGGTCTGTAATTTCACAATCCAGCCCGGCTGCATGCAAACGGGCCCGCATCAGCGTGGTGAATTCAGCATTGACCTGCGCCTCAAACGCAGCACCGGAAAGATGCAATTGATAAGGCGAACGTTGCAGCAGAGCCACCATGCAGTCCGCCAGTTGGGACAAGTCAGGGCGCTTGGGCAAAGCGTCCAGCGTTCCGCATCCGATGTTCAAAACCAGACGTATTCGACCTTCGGGAACGGGGAGCGGGTGCGCGGTTTGCCACGCCAGCGCAGCGGCCGAAGGTTTGAGCGCGATGCGGGTTTCACCGCGCACAATGCCCAGCGCCGCCAATGCGACGTAATCTTTCTCGGTGTAATCCATGTCGCGGGAAAGACCGTGCAGGCGCTGGTACGTGCGGCTCGATGGCGCAGCGCCATCGTAAAAAAAACGACGCAACGGGAATTGCGCTATGCCCACTGAAAATGCTTGCTTGCGCTTCGCAATCCGGCGCGTTAACCAGGGGGTGCGCAAACCACCCGGCTCGAAATCAATGACCAGATCAATGGGCTGGTGTTCGAGTGCGCGCTCTGCCATTTGAAAAATCTCATCCATTGGCAATTTCTTCTGGTTGCCACCCACCGGATCACCACTTTTGATGGTCACAAAATGGGCGCTTTGCAACAGGTGGTGCGACCGGATAAAGGCTTCAGACGGATAGCCTTCGTGGTTGCTCAGCATGAGCAAATGCAGATTGGACTGCGGCCATCTCGCTTTCAGGCTGGCCCAGGCGGCTGAGCTGCGCAGCAAATCGCCTATTCCCATGCTGTGCGATTTGATGAGCAGGATGTCGCGCGGCGGTTGGGGAAGTTTCACGGGTAAGTCCCATCAACCGAATGCGCCACGGCGCCACGCTTGTCCTCGTAACGGGTCAGGCATTTGACCAGCAAATGGAGCCAGCTCGTGGTCCGGCTCACCAGCACGCGCGGTACCAGAAAAAGATCGGTTTGCGCACCCACTGCAAAACGTCCGCGAATAGTGGTGGTCGCCGTGGCATAACCACTTTGGCGCACCATAGCCACGACTTCGGCGTCAAAGGCGCCATAGGGATAGCAAAAATGGCAAGTACCCTGCGGCTGTGGAACCAGGGCATCGATTGCCCGGCGGGAGTCTGCAATTTCCGCTTGTTTTCTCGCCTGCGTCGCATCGGTGAGGCGCGCGTGCGTGAGTGTGTGGGAACCCAGTTCCTGGCCGGCATCGACCCAGGCTTGCATTTCCTGCTGGTTCATCAACGGAACTTGGGCAACGCCGTTGCCCATATCCCATTGGTTCGTTTTGCCGCAAAGGCTCGGCACCACATAGCACGTGGATGAAAAACCAAATCGCTTGAGCACCGGCGCAGCATGGCGAAGGTTGTTGGCATAGCCATCATCAAAGGTAATACCAAAAACCTTGCCCGTTTTTTGGCCCAGCAGGTAGGGCATCAAATCCGACATTGACAGTCCGCGGTAACCCAAAAGGCGCATGGCGGCCATGTGTAAAAAAAAGGTTTGCGGTGCGACCACCAGCCCACGCAAAGCACTTCCTGCGGGCGGCGCATGGTCAATCTGGTGGTACATCAAAACAGGAATCGGGCGGGCTTTTAACGGCATGCCAGCACCTCTTCAAATAGCTTCTGATGGGCCATGCCACTCTCTTCCCAACTGTGTCTCTGCGCAAAAGCCAGGCCGCCAGACACCAGCCGGGCCTGCACCGCGGGCTGCGTCAGGACAGTATCTACGGCACGGGCAATTTGCCCGGCATCCCGTGGATGCTCGAGCAACATTGCCTCCTGGCCATCCTGCAGGTCCGCGGCAATGCCGCAATAGCGTGCCGCGCTGACCACCACCGGCACCGCATGCGCCATGGCTTCCAGGACCACCATGGCATACGCATCCTGCAAGGTCGGATGCACAAGGCAATCCGCAGCGCTGTAGGCCCATTCCATCTTTGCAAGTGATCCCAGGAAATAGACGCGCTGGCCGACACCGAGCTCCTCGGCGAAGACTTGCATGGCGCCGCGCTGCGCAGGGTTGCCGACCACCGCCAAAAAGATATCTGGCGCCGTCTTTGTCAATTGCGCCAACGCTCCGATCAGGGCAGGAAGCCCTTTTTTCCGAAAATCGTTGCCGACAAAAAGCAGGCAGGTGCCTTCCGATGGCAGGCCCAGCCGGGACCGCGCTGACCGTTGCGCCGGCTTGCGGTCATCAGTTCCTTCAACAACATCCACACCCGGCGTAATCACGGCCATAGCGCTTATTGCATGGCTGGCATCGGGCAGTTGAAATTGCTGCGTTGTCTGCGGATACGCCTGTTGCATGGCTTCTCCCAGGGCACTGGAAGTAACCACAATACGCCGTCCCGGCACACAGGCAAAGCGCTTGTATTCCAGCCACATATAGGTCAACAGACGCGGGCTGGTACAAATCCGCAGCCATTGCAATGTTCGCCGGATTCCCTGGCGCCCGGCCAGCAGGCTGTATTTCACTGGCAAAACGTGAACGGTTTGCACATTGCCATGCCAGACATTTTCGTGCGAATGCACAATGTCAAAGCCATGCCGCGTCGCCCGCCAGCTGCACCACGCAAACAATAGCTGGTTGACCCAGCGCGGTCTTTGCAGGCGCGCCGGCAGCCGGTGGTAAGTGACTCCGGGGAACGCGTGGTCAATATTTTGCGCATAAACGTGCACCTCGTTGCGCGCCGCCAGTTGCTCCACAATGGCAATGGCATAGCGCTCGGCACCGCCGCCGGTCGCGACAAAATTTCGGCTTAGAACAGCAATGCGCATTGGAGACCTGTGGTGCAGCGCTGATACAGTCAAAGCAACACGATGTCGTACTGTTCCTGCGCCATGGCCGACTCGCTGTGCAAGGAAACAGGCTTGCCGATGAACTCGCTCAATCCGGCGAGGTGCTGGCTTTCCTCGTCCAGAAAAAGCTCAATTACTTTTGGCGACGCGACGATCCTGAATTCACGCGGTGTGAACTGCCTGGCCTCCCGCAAAATTTCCCGGAATATGTCGTACGCCACAGTGCGGGCGGTCTTGACAATGCCCTTGCCTTCACACACGGCACACGGCTCGCACAGCATGTGGGCAAGCGACTCGCGGGTGCGTTTGCGGGTCATCTCGACCAGGCCCAGTTGCGAAAAATTTCCGGCCATGGTTTTGACGCGGTCACGTGACAATTGCTTGCGAAACTCGGCCAGCACCGCGTCCCGATGGTCTTCCTTGGCCATGTCAATAAAGTCCACGATGATGATGCCACCCAGGTTTCGCAGCCGCAACTGGCGCGCAATCGCCTGCGCCGCCTCCAGATTGGTTTTGAAAATCGTGTCGTCAAAATTGCGTGCGCCAACGAAGCCGCCGGTGTTAACGTCCACCGTGGTCAGCGCTTCGGTTTGATCGACGATGACGTAACCACCCGACTTCAGGTCAACGCGGCGCGCCAGCGCCCTGGCGATTTCCTCGTCGATGGAGTAAAGATCGAAAATGGGTCGCTCGCCTTTGTAGTGCTGCAGTTTTGCCGCGGCGGCGGGCATGAATTCGGCGCCAAACGCCTTCAACGCCTCGAACTGTTCTCTGGAATCCACGCGAATGGTCTGGGTACCTTCGCTTACCAAATCGCGCAATACCCGCTGCATCAGGCTCAAATCCTGGTGCAGGATGGAGCACGGGGGCTGGCGCACGGACGCATCCCGGATACGAGCCCACGCCTTGCGCAGGTAGTGGATGTCATCGGCCAACTCCTGGTCGGTGGCATCTTCGCCATTGGTTCGCAAAATAAATCCGCCGCCCTCGGCGCCTGCCAGGGCTTGCATGCGGGCTCGCAAGTCTTCGCGCTGGGCGTGGGGTATTTTTTGCGAAATTCCCATGTGGTCGTCCTGCGGCAAAAATACCAGCAACCGGCCTGCAATACTGATTTGCGTTGACAAACGCGCGCCCTTGGTACCGATCGGGTCCTTGATGACTTGCACCATCAGCGCCTGTCCTTCGAACACCTGTTTTTCGATCGGAATTTGCGCGTTCGCGGTGCGCGCGGCGCTGATGGTCTCGCCCTCCTGCGGCGCGTGCCAAACATCGGCCACGTGCAAAAAAGCGGCCCGTTCCAGTCCGATGTCGATGAACGCCGACTGCATGCCCGGCAACACCCGCGCAACCTTTCCCAGATAGACGTTGCCAACCAGGCCACGCTCGAGGGACCGCTCCACGTGCAACTCTTGAACCGCTCCAAACTCCACCAGCGCGACGCGTGTTTCCTGCGGTGACCAGTTGATCAAAATATCTTGTTGCATGTGTTTCAGTCCAATGCGGCGAGCAACTGCGCCACCTCAAACAGCGGCAGGCCCATGATTCCAGTGTAGCTACCGCTGATACGGGCTATGAAGGCGGCTGCCCTGCCCTGCACCGCATAGGCACCGGCTTTACCCATAGGCTCCCCCGTCTCGACGTATTCGCTGATTTGCGCGGGCGACAGGGTCGAAAATGTGACTTTGGACTCATTCAGGCCCAGCCATGTTCTGCCATGCCAACCGACCGCCACAGCGGTCAGCACGCGGTGCGTCTTGCCACTGAGGAACTGCAAAATGCGCCGCGCATCTGCCGCGTCCCGGGGTTTCCCAAGAATGCAAGCGCCCAATGCCACAGTGGTATCCGAACACAGCACTGGCGCCTGCGCCAGACCCCGCGACTGAAGCCGCTGCAACGCGGCATGCAACTTGAGTTGCGTGACGCGTTGCACATATTTCCTGGGCGCCTCGCCCGGCACCGCAGTTTCCAGCGATTCGGCGTCTTCCTCTTTGTCGGGCAGCAGCAATTCGTGGCGCACACCGATCTGAGTCAGCAACTGGCTTCGCCGCGGACTTTGTGAAGCTAGGTAAATGAACTCGTGCATGGCGGCGGCTATTCGCGGTGGTAAGGGTGATTGGCGTTGATCGACCAGGCCCGGTAGAGCTGCTCGATCAGCAGCACCCGCGCGAACGCATGGGGCAAGGTCATGTCTGACAGACGGATGCGCTCATGGGCCAATTGCCGGAATTCCGGGTCAATGCCGTCCGGTCCCCCTATGACCAGTGCCACATCCGTGCCGCCGAGTTGCCAATCCTGCAAGCGCCCGGCCAGCGCCATGGTGCTCAGCGCGGTGCCGCGTTCGTCAAGCACAACAATGCGCGTGCCCTTCGCAATAGCCCCCTCGATGCGGGCGCGCTCGGCGGCGTACAAAGTCTCCAGCGTTTTGGAGCCTCGCGGCTCGGTTTTTACCGCTTTGAGTTCAATCCTGATTTCATGGGGAAAGCGCTTGGCGTAATCGTCCCAGGCGGACTGCGCCCAATCCGGCACGCGCTGGCCCACCGCAACAATGAGCATCCGCACGGTCGGACTCAGGCTTTACGGGCCGGTGCTTTGGTTTTCTTGGACGGGACTGCTGACTTTCCCGATGTTTTTGTGGCCGGCTTTGCTGTGGACTTAGCCGGTGCTGCCACCACGACCTTCTTCAGGGCGGGCTTTGCCACCGATTTCGCGCCCGTTTTTGCGGCAGTCTTGGTGGCAGGTTTTGCAGCGGTCTTTGCCGCCAGATTTTTCTTGACTTGGGCTTTGGATGGGAAGGCCTGCGCCACGCCCTTCTTGGCGGCGTTGGAACGCTTCAAGGTAGTTGGCGCTTTTTCTTTAGCCGGTTCAACCGAAGCCTTGACCAGTCCGGCCGGCTTGGCAGCGCCAAGTTTCAGGCGCACAGGACGCTCGCCCCACAGTTCTTCAAGGTGGTAATACTGGCGAAAATTAGGTTGCATGATGTGCACCACCGCCTGCGCACAATCCACAATAATCCATTCGCCATTGGCTTCACCCTCGATGCGCGGCTTGGGGAAACCCGCTTCGCGCACCGCGTCACGCACGCTGGCTGCCAGCGCCTTGGTCTGGCGGTTGGAGGTGCCCGATGCAATGATCACGCGCTCAAAAAGTGCCGACAAATGTTCTGTATCGAACACCACAATGTCTTGCGCCTTGACGTCCTCCAGGCCATCGACGATGGCGCGCTGGAGTTTCTGGGTATCTTTTTTGGCGACGGTTGAAGTGTTCATCAGGCGGATTGGTAGAGGTGATGTTGATCAATATAACGTGCAACGGAATCAAAAACCAGCGGTGACAGGTTTTCATGCTGTGCAGCGATCTGGCGGATTGCAGTGGCACTCAATGGCATGGCGGGCATTTGAAGGGGCTGCATCACTGGAATTTCAGTGCTTGCGGCAATGCCATCGCCCGCTGGCGCAGCGGACATATCCGGAAAATCGGGCCGCGACGCTACACAAATTATAGCGTTCTTCACCACTTCATCGATTCGGTGCCAGCTTGCAAGGTTCTGCCACTGGTCTTGCCCGACAACCAGAAACAACTGAGCTTGTGGATATTCGCGCTGCAACTCTTCAAGCGTGTCAGCGGTATAAGTCGGACCACTGCGACGTATTTCGCGGGAATCGACCACCGCTTTGGCCAGACCCGAAAAGGCCAGTTTGCACATGGCAACACGGTGTTCGGCCGGCGTCAATGAGCGCGATTTGTGCCAGGCAAAGCCCGTGGGAATGATGTGCAGGTGATCGAGTTGCAACTGCTCCTGCGCCGCCAACGCCAGCGCCACGTGCGCCCGGTGCGGAGGATCAAATGCCCCGCCAAAAACACCCACCCGAAGCTGCTCGGGTTTGTGCAAACTCACACCCAATCCCGCCTTGGCAGAAATTGCGTATAGAGCGCACTTTCTGCAGAGCCTTCTGGCGGTACGTTCTGATATGACCACGAAGCCAGCGGCGGCATTGACAGCAGAATCGACTCGGTGCGTCCGCCGGACTGCAATCCAAAATGCGTGCCGCGATCCCAGACCAGATTGAATTCAACGTAGCGCCCGCGGCGGTACAACTGGAAATCACGTTCGCGCTGGGTATAGGGCAGGTCTTTGCGGCGCTCCACGATCGGGAGGTAGGCGGCGTTAAATGCATCGCCCACCGCCTGCAACATTTCGAAACTGCGGTCTTGTCCCAACTCTGAAAAATCATCAAAAAATATGCCGCCAACGCCACGTGCTTCGCCGCGGTGCTTCAAGTAAAAGTAGTCATCGCACCATGTTTTGAAACGGGGGTATTTGTCATCCCCGAATGGCGCGAGCGCCTGTTTGCAGGCACGGTGAAAGTGGCGGGCATCCTCTTCGAAGCCGTAGAACGGGGTGAGGTCCATGCCACCGCCAAACCAGCCGACCTGGACGCCGGCATCGGTTCTGGCTGCCAGCATCCGCACATTCAAATGCACCGTGGGCACATAGGGATTGCGCGGGTGAAAAACCAGTGAAACCCCCATCGCCTCAAACGGCGCACCCGCAAGCTCCGGGCGATGCTGCGTCGCGCTCGGCGGCAGCCTGGGGCCACGCACATGGGAAAACCCACAACCGGCACGCTCAAAAACCGGACCGTTTTCCAGAATTTGGGTAATTCCATTGCCCTGCAGGGTTTCTCCGGGTGGTTTCTCCCAGGTATCCGTCAGGAACGCAGTGCCATCCATTTTTGCCACTGCGCTGGTAATGCGTTGCTGCAGTCCCATCAAATAGGCGCGCACATTTGCAGGATTGGCGCTGTTGACGTCGTTGTTGTGGTTGTGATCCAAAGTCATTGTTTTGCCGCCCTAAAGCCAATGTCGCTGCGGTATTGCATGCCATCGAAATGAATGCCCTTGAGCGTCTGGTACGCACGTTGCTGGGCCTGGCGCACACCATCAGCCAGCGCCGTGACGCACAAAACGCGGCCGCCGCTGGTGCGCAGGTCACCGCCCTCCAGCGTGGTTCCCGCATGGAACACCACAGCATCCTCGGTAGCGGGCATAAGGCCGGTGATGGCATCGCCCTTGCGCGGGTCAGCGGGATACCCAGGTGCCGCAAGAACCACGCCCAGTGCCGTGCGGCGGTCCCATTGAAGTTCAATTTCATTGAGTTTGCCGTGCGCTCCGGGTTCGGTTGCAGCCCATAAAACATCCACCAAATCCGTCTTGAGGCGCATCATGATCGGCTGAGTTTCGGGGTCTCCCAAGCGGCAGTTGAACTCCAGCGTTTTCGGTCGCCCCTGAGAATCAATCATCAACCCCGCATACAAAAAACCGGTGAACGGGATCCCATCTTTTTCCATCCCTTTGATGGTCGGCACAATGATTTCACGCATGGCGCGGGCATGTACTTCCGGTGTTACCACGGGCGCGGGGGAATAGGCGCCCATGCCTCCAGTGTTAGGACCCAGATCGCCATCCTCAAGCCGTTTGTGATCCTGGCTGGTCGCCAGAGCCAGCACGTTTTTGCCGTCGCACATGACGATGAAACTGGCTTCTTCACCCTGCAAAAATTCCTCGACCACAACCCGCGCGCCACCTGCGTTGTGCTTCACGCCGCTGCGGTTGTCGCTCAGCATGAAGTCGATGGCCGCATGCGCTTCTTGCGGTGTCATGGCGACAACCACCCCTTTTCCAGCCGCCAGCCCGTCAGCCTTGACAACGATTGGAGCGCCCCACTTTTCGACATAAGCATGGGCAGCAACGGGCTCGGAAAACGTCGCGTATTCTGCGGTCGGGATACCGTGGCGGTGCATGAATGCCTTGGAAAACGCCTTGGAGCTTTCCAATTGCGCAGCGGCTTTGGTAGGTCCAAAGATGCGCATGCCATGGGCGCGGAATTCATCCACCACACCGGCAGCCAAAGGCCCTTCGGGGCCCACCACGGTCAAGCCGATTTTGTGCTCCTGCGCCCACTGTCGCAATGTCGAAATGTCAGTGATTGGAACATTTTTGATCCGTTCGTCAGCAGCCGTTCCGCCGTTGCCGGGTGCCACATAAACCATTTGCACCTTGGGCGAGCTGGCCAGCTTCCACGCCAGCGCATGCTCACGCCCTCCTCCACCAATCACCAGAATGTTCATAATTTTTCTTTACAGCGCCGCGTTGTGATACACCTCTTGGGTGTCGTCCAGGTCTTCCAGAATGTCGAGCAGTTTCTGCATGCGCTGGGCATCTTCACCACTGAGTTCAATCGTGTTTTCCGGGCGCATGGTGACCCCGGCAATTTCTGCCACCAGTCCGTTTGACTCCAGGGCGGCCTTGACCCGCTCAAAATCGGCATAGGACGTCAGAACCTCAATGGCTCCGTCGTCATCGGTCAACACGTCTTCGGCTCCGGCGTCAAGTGCCACTTCCATGACTTTGTCTTCACTCGTGCCGGGCGCGTAAATCAGCTGTCCGCAGTGCTTGAACTGGAATGCCACCGAACCCTCCGCACCCATATTGCCGCCGTTTTTGCTAAAGGCATGGCGCACAACGGCTACGGTGCGGACACGGTTGTCAGTCATCGTATCGACGATGATGGCCGCGCCGCCGATGCCGTAGCCCTCGTAACGGATTTCTTCGTAGTTCACGCCTTCTGCGTTGCCGGTTGCCTTGTCGATGTTGTATTTCACTCGGTCCGCAGGCATGTTGGCAGCCTTGGCCTTTTCTACCGCGAGGCGCAAACGCGGGTTGGCACTCAAATCACCGCCGCCGGCGCGGGCGGCCACCGTGATCTCACGGATGATGCGGGTCCAGACTTTGCCCCGTTTTTCGTCCTGGCGACCCTTGCGGTGCTGAATATTGGCCCATTTGCTGTGTCCTGCCACGCGAAATCCTTTATAAATTCGTTACGCTACGCCCGAGATTGTACTTTTCAGGGCATGTGCGACGGCCAATCCCGGCCAGCCTTGTCCCGACACTCCACACCAAGGAAAGCCGACGATGATCCCTGTCAATGCCGCCGCCCGCGCCAACGTGCACCTGATTGACCACCCGCTGGTCCAGCACAAATTGACCCTGATGCGCAAAAAAGAAGCCAGCACGAACAGTTTCAGAACGCTGCTCAATGAACTCAGCAGCCTGATGGCCTACGAGGTTTGCCGCGACATGACGCTGCAAGAGGTTGACATTGAGACACCGCTGGAAACCATGAAATCCAAAATGATCGACGGAAAAAAACTGGTTTTTGTCTCGATCCTGCGCGCTGGCAACGGTATTTTGGATGGTGTGTTGTCAGTGGTCCCCGGTGCCCGCGTCGGCCACATCGGCCTGTACCGCGACCCGGTGAGCCTGCAGGCGGTGGAGTACTACTTCAAGATGCCTAAAAACATGGAGGAACGCGATATTGTGGTGGTTGATCCCATGTTGGCCACGGGCAACTCGGCCGCCGCCGCGGTCACGCGCCTGAAAGCCTGCAACCCCAAAAGCATCAAGTTTTTGTGCCTGCTGACCTGTCCGGAAGGCATCAACGCGCTGTATGCGGCACACCCGGATGTGCCGGTTTTTACGGCCGCCATTGACCGTGAACTCAATGACCACGGCTATATCCTGCCGGGCCTGGGCGACGCTGGCGACCGCATTTTCGGGACCCAATAAATAGTGGGGTTCAGCGGCGTCGTGCCGACCGCACGCCCGGCAACTCACCGACCAGTCCAAGCACTTTTTGAAGCCGGCCTGACTCAGTGACTTCCACGGTAAAAGTCATCCAGGCAACGCCCTTGACCGAATGGGTTTGAACGCCGATCACGTTCATTTTTTCCTTGGTAAATACTTCCGATATGTCACGCAGCAAACCCTGCCGGTCGAACGCCTGAACCGATACATCGACCGGATAGACATTGGACTGTTTGCCATGGCTGGTGCCCCATGTCACATCGATACAGCGGTCGCCGCTGCGCTGAATCATGTTGCGCAGGTTGGAGCAATCGGACCGGTGCACGCTGACGCCTTTGCCACGTGTCACAAAGCCGGTAATCAAATCCGGCGGCGCTGGCTTGCAGCATTTGGCGAGCTGCGTCATCAGGGAATCCACGCCCACCACCAAGACGCCGCCTTTGCCCGAAGCATTTGGCGCGCTGGGCTTTTTGAGCAACGGGACATCGTCCTGCGTGGCTACAGGTTCCGGCGGCCGCAGAACCATCTCAATGCTGCGCAAAGAAAACTCGTCCTTGCCGACCACCTCGAACAGGGCGTCCGCCGAGTCAAAGCCCAGTTGGCCCGCGAGTTCGTCCAGATTGACCGATGTTTTGCCTTCGCGCTGCAACAGCTTTTCGACGGACTCACGGCCCCTGGCCACGGTTTCGCCCATCGCCATTGCGTTGAACCAAGCGCGCACTTTGGCGCGAGCGCGGTGGCTGGCCAGAAATCCCAAATCGGGGTTGAGCCAATCGCGCGACGGACCTCCTTCGCGGGCCACCGTGACCTCCACCGTTTGGCCGTTTTTCAGAGGAGTATTCAGGGGCACCATGGCGCCGTCCACCTTGGCCCCCCGGCAACGGTGACCCAGACTGGTATGCACGCTATAGGCAAAATCGACCGCCGTTGCCCCCTGCACAAGCTCGACGATGGCTGCGTCCGGGGTCAGTACATAAATGCGGTCAGCCAGCAAAGCCGCAGTCTGGTCCTTTGCGTCGGCCGGCGCGTCTGTGCTGGCATTGGCGCCGGAAAGGTCACGCTCCCAGGCCAACAACTGCCGCAGAACTGCGATCTTGGCGTCGTATTCGCCGCTGGCCGAGACTCCTGCGTAGCCCTTGGCGCCGGCCTCTTTGTAGGCCCAGTGCGCGGCAACCCCGTGTTCGGCATGGTCGTGCATGGCCTGGGTACGCACCTGCACTTCAATTGGCTGCCCTTTTGCATCGCGCACTACCGTGTGCAGTGACTGGTAACCGTTGCCTTTGGGCCGCGCGATGTAATCGTCAAACTCTTCGGTCAGCGGTGCAAAAAGACTGTGCACCAGGCCGAGTGCCGCATAGCAATCCGGCACGTTGGGCACGATGATACGCAGCGCTCGGATGTCATACACCTGTTCAAAGCCGAGCGACTTGCCACGCATTTTTTTCACGATGCTGTAGATGTGTTTGGGCCGCCCCTGCACGGTAGCGCGTATGCCCTGCGCGGCCAGATCGCTGGCCAGCTGTGCGCGCAACTGGCTTACTGACGCCTCGCGCTCTACCCTCTTTTCATCGAGCAGGCGTGCGACCTGTTTGTAGGTCTCGGGCTCCAGAAAGCGGAATGAAAGATCTTCCATTTCCCACTTGATTTCCCAGATTCCCAGGCGGTTGGCCAAGGGTGCAAACACTTGCAAAGACTCCCTGGCCAAACCCTCGGGAACCGGCAACTTGCTGGCTGCGAAATACCGCAGTGTTTGCAAACGCGAGGCCAGCCGCAACATGACCACGCGCAAATCGCGCGAAAACGCCAGCAGCATTTTTCGCACGCTCTCGGTCTGCGACGCGGCGGTCTGCGCCATCGGTGCCGGCAAGCCTGCGTTGCTGGCCGCGTTTTGGGCCAACCGGGCCATGCGTTGCAATCGCACCAGCTTGGTAGTCTCCATTGCCAGATCTGCAAAATTCGCGCCGAAGGCCTTGGCAATCACCTCGTGCGGCTTGTTCAGGTGGTCACAGGTGTAGATCAGGTAGCTGGCTGCCTGCATGGCTTCCGAGCCGCCAATGGTACGCAAGATACTGGCAACCGCATCGGCATGCGCGAGTATGTTCTCACCGGTATCCAGACTTTCCCGACTGAGCAGGGGTTCGGCAAACGCGCGTGCGCGCTGCAGCGCGCCGGCCTGCTCGGGCAAGCTTTGTGCCGTAACCGCAATAACCCCCGGTGTCGCGGGCCCCGCAGGATCCGCTTGCATGCTTTTCATGGTGGGTAACCCGTGTGGCGCTGGGCTCAGTCCAATAAAAAGCCGCACACCGCATGGAGCTGGTCGGCAGCAATCAGGGTGGGCGCATGGCCGACGCCGTCAAACTCAACCAGCCGGGCCTTCGGGCCGCGCTGCGTCATCTGCAAAGCCGTCGCTGACGACAGCAAATCCGACTGGGCACCGCGCACGACCAGTGTTTGGGCGGTGATGGCGTCGTACAAGGCCCAAAGTGTGGCTTCACCCTGCGCAGCGGTCTCGGGACTGACGGACTTGAATGCCACTGCAATAGCCGGGTCGTAATGCAGGCGCACAGCACCGTGCCCATCGTCGTCTTGCGTCAGGGGCCGCACCATGTGGCGCGAGAGTTCCAGCCACTGCTGCGGGGTATGCGGGCCAAAGCCAGTAGAAATCGTCCACATGGCGTCGGCTGCGTGCTCCAGCGAATCAAATTGCATCTGGCGTCCCACATAGG
>CAIOLZ010000349.1 GCA_903859265.1 uncultured beta proteobacterium | reverse complement strand
TCGGGCTTCCCGGAAACAGCACCTGCGCCCCGCGAGCGGGTTTTGGTGTTTGACGCCTGCCAGCTTGGGGTCGTGCTGAGGGCAGTGCTGTTTGTGGAAGTTTGTGTGGCAGTGGCCGCCATGTTTGGAGAGCTGGGTTTCACCCAGTGGGTGCTGCGCTTGGCACTGGCCACAGGTGGCGCTTTGCCGGCGACGCTTGCGTGGTTGCTGTTGGCCTGCCTGGGCAAGCGCTGGTTATCCGGATTGCCGCATACGCTTCAATACGGGCTCGCACTGGCGCTGGGGGCGCTGTGTGGCTGCTATGGCTGCTGGTTACTGAACCTGTACGGTTTTTTTGAGCGCATGCCCTGGCTGGCCAGCGCGTTTTCCGGGGCTTTGCTGTCCGCGGTGCTGGTGACGGGCTTGGTGCTGCGGGCCAAGGGCCGGGCTCCGGCAGACACTGCTGCGCGATTGGCCGAGTTGCAGTCGCGCATTCGGCCCCATTTTTTGTTCAACACTTTGAACAGCGCCATCTCGCTGGTGCGCGCTGAGCCTGCAAAGGCTGAGGCATTGCTTGAAGACCTCAGTGACTTGTTCAGGCGCGTGCTGGTAGATACCAGCGAGTCGGTGACTTTGAGTGAGGAAATTGCCCTGGCACAAGCCTATCTGGCCATTGAGCAGGTTCGGTTTGGCGAGCGCCTGCAGGTGCAGTGGAGTCTGGACCCCGGGGCGGAGCAGGCCCGTTTGCCGCCGCTGATTCTGCAGCCGCTGGTGGAAAACGCGGTGCGCCACGGTGTGGAACCCAGTTCAAGTGGCGCCCAGTTGCGCATATCTACACAACGGCGCGGTTCGGTGGTCGTGATCAAGGTAAGCAACACGCTTCCGGGCGGCCCGGGCGTGCCAGGCGCAGGCCTGGCCTTGAAGAATGTGCGTGAGCGGCTTGCGCTGCTGCATGATGTTCAAGGTCAGTTTAAAACCAGCCTGGCCGACGGCATGTACCAGGTTCGCATGGAGGTTCCCTTATGAGCGCTGAAGCAAGCTCTCGCCGGCCGCTACAGGTGCTGTTGGTGGATGACGAGGTGTTGGCCCGTTCGCGGCTGCAAACCTTGTTGGACGATTGCACACACCCCAGAGCCCAGGCATGTGCACAGGCCGGCAACGCAGTTCAGGCGATGGAAGCCTTGCACCATGGCGCCGTGGATGTGGTGCTGCTCGATATTCACATGCCCGGTGCTGACGGCATCACGTTCGCGCGCAATGTGTCGGCCTTGCCCAAACCGCCAGCGGTCATCTTCGTAACAGCCCACGCCCAGCATGCGGTGGACGCGTTTGAACTGAATGCGGTGGATTATTTGACCAAGCCAGTGCGGCTGGAGCGGCTGCAGATGGCGCTGCAAAAAGCCGAGCGCATGGTGCTGCAGCGCAATGAGGGGCTGGCCGCGGAAATACCTGAAGAGGTGCTGGTCATACAAGACCGCAACCGGACGGAGCGCGTGCCGCTGTCCGAGGTGCTGTACTTCAAGGCAGAGTTGAAGTACATCACCGTACGTACCCGAAAACGCAGTTACATCGTCGATGGTGCGTTGGGGGATTTTGAAGAAAAATATGCCGGCCAGTTCATGCGGGTTCACCGCAATGCGCTGATCGCCAAACGCGCTGCGCGCCTTTTGCAAAAGCACCACGACAGCGAAGAGGGCGACGGCTGGGCGCTCAAGCTTGACGGATTGGACGAGCCTGTTTTTGTGTCGCGCCGGCAACTCTCCGCAGTACGCGAAATGTTGGGTGCTCGCTGAGCGGCGCAACAGTCGGCAGCGCGCGGCCGCGCAATCGTTCGCCTATCCGGTATTGCGCAAACCGGCAGCAATGCCGTTGATCGAGATGTGAATACCCCGCTGCACCCGCTCGTCTGCCTTGCCTTCACGGTACCGCCGCACGAGTTCAATCTGCAAATGGTGCAAGGGGTCGATATAGGGAAAACGGTGGCGCATGGAGCGCTGAAGCGCTGCGTTGTTGGCCAGGCGTTGCTTTTCACCGGTTATTTGGGACAACGCGCTGGCCGTGGCGTGCCACTCTGCCTCAATGGCATTGAATATTTTTTTGCGCAGCCGGGCGTCGCCCACCAGCTCGGCGTAACGCGATGCCAGTGCGAGGTCACTCTTGGCCATCACCATGTCCATGTTGGAGAGCAAGGTTTTGAAAAACGGCCATTGTTTGTACATTTTTTGCAGCAAGGCCAAGCGCTCTTTGCTCCGAGCCGGTGTGTCGGCGCGGACAAAGGCACTGACTGCTGCGCCAAAACCAAACCAGCCCGGCAGCGTCAATCGGCATTGGCCCCAACTGAATCCCCACGGAATGGCGCGCAGGTCTTCAATGCGCTGCAAGGCTTTTCTTGACGCCGGGCGCGATCCGATATTGAGTTCTGCAATTTCACGCAGCGGTGTTGAACTGAAAAAATAGTCGGTAAAGCCGGGGGTCTCGTACACCAGCGCGCGGTAGGCCGACATGCTGTGCGCAGAGAGCTCGCCTGCTGCGTCCAGGAAGGCCTGGGTTGCAGGTTTGGTGGGTTGCAAAAGTGTGGCTTCCAGCGTGGCCGCGACCAGCGTTTCCAGGTTGCGCCGACCGATTTCAGGATTGGCGTATTTGGAGCCTATGACTTCGCCCTGCTCGGTGAGCCGGATTTGCCCGCGCACCGTGCCCGGTGGCTGGGCCAGGATCGCCTGATAACTCGGGCCGCCGCCACGTCCGACCGTGCCGCCGCGTCCATGGAACATGCGCAATTTGACGCGGTGTTGGGTCGCCAGTTCGTCGAAGAGTTCCACCAGCGCAATTTCGGCGCGGTACAGTTCCCAGTTGCTGGTGAAAATGCCGCCATCCTTGTTGCTGTCCGAGTAGCCCAGCATGATGTCCTGCTCAGCGCCGCTGCGTTTGATCAGATTGGCAACGCCGGGCAGCGCGTAGAAGGCCCGCATGATCGGCGCGGCATTGCGCAGGTCTTCGATGGTTTCAAACAAGGGAACGACGATCAGGTCGCTGTGGGCTTGCAGGTCCAATGTTCCCTGCATCAGTCCGACTTCTTTTTGCAGCAACAGCACTTCCAGCAAATCGCTGACCGTTTCGGTGTGGCTGATGATGTAGTGGCGAATGGCTTCATGGCCGAACCGCTGGCGCATGGTTTTTGCCATCGCGAAGATGGCCAGTTCCGCGTTGGCATGGTCGGAGTAATTCGCGCCATGCACGCGCAAGGGCCGCGCGTCATTCAGGAGGCCGACCAGCAGGGTTTGCTTGGCGGCTTCATCGAGCCCGGAATACGCCGATTCGACGCGCGCGGTTGCCAGCAGCTCGGCTACTACTTCTTCGTGTTTGTCCGAGCTTTGGCGCAGGTCCACCGTGGCCAGATGAAAGCCGAAAACTTCGACGGCGCGAATCAGGGGCAGCAGCCGTTGCACGACCAATGCGCCGCCGTGGTGGGTTTGCAGCGACGCTTCGATGATGCGCAAATCGGCGACGAAGTCTTCGCTTTTTACATAGGGGTTTTGTGGTGCCACCGCATGGCGCGCGGCGCTGGTTCCGGTCAGGTCTTGCAGTGTTGCGGCAAGGCGCGCATACATGCCGGTCAGGGCTTTGCGGTAGGGCTCATCCTGGCGGTGGGCGTTGGTGTCGGGCGAACTGTCGGCCAACGCCTGCATGGCCGCGGTACAGTTTGCCAGCATGGCCGAAATGGATAGTTCACTGCCCAGAAAATGCACTTCGGTGAGGTAATGGCGCAGCGCCACTTCGCTTTGGCGGCGCAGCGCATATTCGAGCGTTTGCGCGCTGACGTTGGGGTTACCGTCGCGGTCGCCGCCAATCCATTGGCCCATGCGTAAGAACGTGTGTATGGGTTGCTGACCCAGCAGCGATTCCATCTCGGCATAGAGCTTGGGAATTTCGCGCAGGAAAGTGGACTCGTAGTAGCTCAATGCATTCTCGATTTCGTCCGACACCGTGAGTTTGCTAAAGCGCAGCAGCCGCGTTTGCCAAAGCTGCATCACACGGGCGCGCATTTGGGCCTCGTTGGCGGCCAGTTCCTTGGGGGTCAGCGCGTCTTTCTTGCCCTCAAATGCGGCGCAGCGTTGTCGGATATCGTCCCGCGCGGTGAGCAATTGCGCGATATCGCGCTCCGCATCCAGGATGCTTTTGCGTTGCACTTCGGTCGGGTGCGCCGTCAGCACCGGCGCGACGTAACTTTGGGCCAGCGTATTGGAAATGGTTTTGGTA
>CAIOLZ010000348.1 GCA_903859265.1 uncultured beta proteobacterium | reverse complement strand
TGCTGGACTAGCTTTCATACTTTTTTCGTTCCAACTTTAACCAGGAGAACCCGATGACCCCCACTATTGCCCCACTGGCCGACATCCATGATGCGGCGCTGACTGCACAACTGCAGCATGTGCTTGACAACAAAACCAAGCCACAGGGCTCACTCGGTCGCATTGAAGCACTGGCCCTGCAAATCGGCCAAATTCTGGGTACGACCAAACCTACGCTGTCACAGCCGCAAATGGTGGTGTTTGCCGGTGACCATGGTCTGACGGCACGTGGCGTGTCGGCGTTTCCCAGCGACGTGACCTGGCAGATGGTGGAAAACTTTCTGGCCGGTGGTGCTGCAGTCAGCGTGCTGTCCAGGCAAAACGCAATCGCGCTGACTGTGGTGGACTGCGGGGTGAACCACGACTTTCTCGCCGGTTTGCCGGCGGGTGCCACGCGTGCAGGACTTCAAGTGCGCAAAGTGGCCGGTGCCGAACACGGAACGGCAGATTCCGGCGCACAGCCCGCAATGACCACAACGCAATGCGCACAGGCCATGGAGCAGGGGCAGGATCTGGTGAAGTCGCTGCCGGGCAATGCGCTTTTGTTGGGTGAAATGGGCATTGGCAACACCTCTGCGGCCTCACTCCTGCTGGCGCGCCTTGCGGGGCTGGACATTTCCGTGTGCACCGGTGCCGGAACTGGACTGGACGCGCCTGCGGTACAGCGCAAAACAGGTGTATTGCGCGATGTGCTGGCGTTGCATGCCAGTGCGGTGACACCGTTTGATGCGCTGGCCGCGCTGGGGGGCTTTGAGATTGCGACCATGGTGGGCGCAGTGCTGCAGGCGGCCCTTGAGCGCCGCGTCATCGTGGTGGACGGTTTCATTGCCAGCAGCGCGGTGCTGGTGGCCAGCGCCATGCAGCCTTTGGTGTTGCAGCGCTGCGTGTTTGCGCACCGCTCCGGCGAGCGTGGGCACGAGTTCATGCTGCAGCATCTCGGCGTGCAATCGCTGCTGGACTTGGGCTTGCGCCTGGGTGAGGGCTCAGGCGCGGCACTGGCCTGGCCGTTGTTGCAATCGGCCTGCACGATTTTGCGGGACATGGCCAGCTTTGCTGACGCCGGTGTGTCCGAAAAGTCGGAGCCGGTGCAGGTCTGAGGCGACGGAAATAGTTCGATGCAATTTATTCGCCACTACCTGTTGGCGCTGCAGTTTTTCACGCGGATTCCGGTGACGGGCAAACTTGCCAATTGGGTGGGCTACAGCCCGGCGATGTTGCGCGCCAGTGCCGCCCATTTCCCGGGAGTGGGCTGGCTGGTTGGAGCGCTGCTGGCAGGGCTCAGTGCGCTGCTTTGGCGGGTGTTGCCGGCCAATACGTTTGCGCCGCTGGTTGTGGCGGCTCTGGGCACGGCGATGGGTATTTTGGTGACAGGCGCCTTTCATGAGGATGGCCTGGCCGATGTCGCCGACGGTCTGGGCGGCTCCCTGGAGCGCAATCGTGCCTTGGAGATCATGAAGGATTCACGGGTGGGTGCCTTTGGCGCTATCGCCGTCGTGATGGCGCTGATTACCAAGGTGGCGCTGTTGGCGCAGTTGGCGGCTTTGGGCGCGGGACTTCTCTGCCTAGGGGTGTTCCTCGCGCATGTTGTTTCGCGCACCTGGCCGCTGCTTCTGATAAGGCTGCTGCCACACGTCGGCGATGCCGCGGGTTCCAAATCCAAACCGCTGGCCGACCAGATCACTCTAGGCGCACTCTGCGCGGCATGGATCTGGTGTGTCGGTGCAGTGGGTTTGGCGCTTTGGATTGCAGCCAATTTTGCGGGGTTGGGCCTAACGTTTGGGTTCCTGGCCGGGCGGTTGGTGTGTGCAATGGGCTTGAGCGCGGTGGCTTTTTGCCTGCTTTGGCGCTGGTTTGCCCGACGCCTGCAAGGCTTTACCGGCGACTGCCTGGGCACCGTGCAACAGGTCTGCGAACTTGCGTTTTACCTCGGCCTGGCGATTGGCTGACGGTGGGTCGCCAGCCATGAATCGACCACCCCTGATTCTGGTTCGCCATGCCAGACCACTGGTGCAAGCTGGCACCTGCTACGGCGTGCTCGACGTGGCTGCGGATGACAGCGCGACCGCGCAAGCGGCCGATGCGCTGGCGGCGAAGTTGCCCTTGCAATGTACGGCCCTGGTTTCACCCCTCGGGCGTTGTCAGCAGTTGGCCCGGGCCCTGCAACTTAGGCGCCCGAACGCGATCTTGATCACGGAGCCGCGGCTGTCGGAAATGGACTTTGGGGTCTGGGAAGGCGTGCCATGGGAGCACATTCCAAAGCCTGCCGTGGACGCGTGGATAGCCAACTTTTCAGACCACCGTTTTGGCGGAAAAGAGTCGGCAAACGATGTGCTCGGTAGGGTGGCCACTGTGTGGGACGCTGTGCCCGCAGCGCAACTCTGGATCACCCACGCCGGTGTGATTCGCTGCGCAATGCTGCTTGCGCAGGGCATTCGCCATCTTGAGCGTGCCGACCAGTGGCCGGCAACTGTTCCCGGCTATGGTGAGTCGGTCACGCTCTAGAGCATGGAAGTGTCACTGAAGATGCCGGCGTCCGGCAAATGCACGCCCAGCCACAGCAGATTCAACTCCAGCTTATGCACTACCGGCCCGGGTAATTCGGCCAGCGTCTCCACCGTCACGACCGGGTAATCCGCGAGCAAAGAAGCAATGTGAACAATCCCCGCCAGTTGCGAAAATGGCTCAGCAGAAAGCGGCTGCGCGCTTGCGGCCAAAGCGGCCACTACCTCTTGCGGAAAGTCCCAGCGGCGCGCAATTTCCGACGTAATTTGACCTTCGTCAAAACCGCATACGGCACGTTCGCGCAGCCACCGCTCACCCGGTTTGCGTGGCGCCTGTTCGATCTTTTCGCTGCTGGCCGGGTCCTGTTGGCCAATCAGCAATTGGCCAAGGCGAAGCATCATGCCAGTCAACCAGGCCTGATGCTCGTCCGCGCCTTTGGCGATCGCAAGCCAATGCGCGTAACCGGCACACAACATACTTTCACGCCAGAAAGAGAGCCGGTTCATGCCCGGTGGCAAGGCAAATACGTTGGCCATGCAAATGGACAATGCGCGGGCCCGGATTTGAGAGGTACCGACCACGTTGATGGCGTTGTCCAGCGTCGAGACGCTGCGAGACAAGCCAAAAATCGCGCTGTTGGCCATGCGCAGCAGGGTGGCAGTCAGGGACGGGTCCTTGGCAATGATGTCGCGTACCGTGGTGATGTCCACGTCTTCATTGTTGAGGGACTGAATCAGCGCATGCGCGACCTCTGGCATCACCGGCAGTTTTACTGCCTTTAAAAAACTGGAAACATCTGCCATTGGGCTTGACCTTCGGAATTGTTTGATTTCAGGCAGTGCTGTCGCTTCAAGGTGCCGCAGTTTTCATTTTATAGGCACAAACGTCGGCCACCGCACATTGCCAGCACAGCGGTTTACGCGCCTGACAAATGTAGCGGCCATGCAAAATCAGCCAGTGGTGTGCGTCCACCAAATAAGGCGCTGGAATGCGTTTGAGCAACTTTTGTTCAACTTCCAAGGGTGTCTTGCCTGGTGCCATTCCGGTGCGGTTGCCAAGCCTGAACAAATGGGTATCGACAGCCATGGTGGGCTCACCAAACGCTACATTGAGCACGACATTGGCAGTTTTGCGGCCCACGCCCGGAAGGGCCTCCAGCGCTTCACGCGTGCGCGGCACAACGCCGCCATGGCGGGTCACCAAAATCTCGCAGGTTTGCAACAAGTGGCGGGCCTTGCTGCGAAATAAACCGATGGTCTTGATGTGCTGTTCCAGGCCCTCCAGTCCGAGATCGAGCATTTTTTGTGGCGTGTTGGCGACGACAAAGAGTTTGCGCGTGGCTTTGTTGACGCTGACGTCGGTTGCCTGTGCTGACAACAACACGGCAGCCAGCAATTCAAAAACAGAGGCATATTCCAGTTCGGTTTGCGGGTGCGGGTTGGCCGCCTGCAGTGTGGCAAAAAATTGTTCGATGTGTTGCGGTTTCATATCAGCTGATGTCCACGAACTCGGAGGCCAACGGAAACGTTTCCTTCATCCATGCAATGTCGAGTTCCAGCACGGCCAGCACCTCGGCGGGCAAGTTGTCGACGCACTGCGCAGTCGCATCCGGTGTCTCGGCCAGCAAACCTGCAAGGTGCAACACCGCGCCAAGCCTGGAGAACGCCTGTTCCGCCAGCGGATCCGCCGAGCGCTGCAGGGCTTGCACCATTTGCATCGGGAAATTCCAGCGGCGTGCCAATTCTGCGGTGATCTGGCCTTCCGTAAATCCGACCAGCCGCTTTTCCCGTTGCCAGCGCACACCGGGAATGCAGGGCAGCTTTTCAATCTCCTGCAAAGTGCGCGGTTCGGCCTGTGCAATGAGCAATTCGCCCAAGCGCAGCATCATGCCGGTCAGCCACGCCACCTGACCGTCAATCTTCAGGGGCTCTGCCAGCCATTGGGCGTATCCGGCGCAAGCCATGCTGGTGCGCCAGAAAACACCTTTGTCGAGTCCCGGGGTATTGGGGAACGCACCGCTCAGGCAGGCACCGAGCGCCAGCGACCGCAATTGGTTCATGCCAACCATCGCGATCGCGGCATCCACGGTGGATACGCCGCGTGGCAAGCCGAATTGCGCGCTATTGGCCAGTCGCAGCAGCTTGGCCGAAAGCGCCGGATCGCGGGTAATGAGGTCGCGCACTTCGCTGATGCTGCCGTCAGGATCGTTGAGCGATTGGATCAGCGCACGCGCCACTTCGGAGATCGAGGGCAGCTTTACGGATTCAAAAAACGAATCAATGCTCGACATAGATCTCCCGGCCCGGACTTTGTTGGAATAAGTGACAATTTACCCGAAACCACTTCACGCCAAGACCATGCAATTTGCCGACCGACTCAACAACGTAGAAACCTCTGCCATTCGTGAACTCTTCAAGCTGCTGGGCAAGCCCGGAATCATCAGTTTTGCCGGTGGCTTTCCCGATAGCGCCATGTTTGATGTGGCGGGTATCCGGGAAGCTTGCGACCTTGCTTTGCAGGAAGAGCCGGGCGCCGCCTTGCAGTATGGCGCCACCGAGGGCTACCAGCCGCTGCGCGAGCAACTCGCGAAGTTCATGCAGAGCAAAGGCGCGCAAGACCTTGCGCCCGAGCAGCTGATCGTCACCACCGGCAGCCAGCAGGCGCTGGACCTGCTTGGCAAGACCATGATCAGTCCTGGTGACAAGGTGATTGTCGAAGGCCCAACCTTTCTGGCCACGATCCAGTGCTTCCGGCTGTATGGCGCCGAACTCATCAGCGCACCGGTCGATGGCGCCGGGGTGCAGACCGACACGCTGGAGGCACTGATAGCCAAGCACCGCCCGAAACTGGTGTACCTGATTCCGACCTTTGGCAACCCGAGCGGCGCCACGCTCAGCCTGGAGCGCCGCAAAAAGG
>CAIOLZ010000347.1 GCA_903859265.1 uncultured beta proteobacterium | reverse complement strand
GGGCGTTGGCCTTTGCCCGCTGCAAAAGGGCCGTCTTACGAAAAATTCAAATAACAGGAGACACAATGAACCCGCACAACGTCAAACGGTACACCCAATTTCTATTGCTGATTCTCGCTGGAGGAGCAATATACCCGCTGATCTATTTACGACAAAATTACGAGACGGCGATTTTGCATGAATTCCTCATTAGTAAGGAGCAACTGAACGATCTTTACTCCTACCTCGGAGTTATTTATGTGGCCACGTATATACCCAGCGGGTGGTTGGCAGACCGTATTAATCCCAAATTGCTGATTTCTTTTTCCCTTTTCGCAGTGGCAACGCTAGGGTTCTGGTTCTCAACTTTTCCGACCTATGACGAACTGGTTTATATCTTCGTAGGATGGGGACTCGCCGCAGGTTTGACTTTTTGGGCTTCGCTGCTCAAGGGCGTCAAAATTCTTGCAAACCCCGACGAGCAGGGCCGCTTTTTTGGAATTTTGGATGGTGGGCGTGGTCTAGTGGAGGCACTGCTGGCCTCCTGCGCCATTTTCATTTTCAAATACTTTGTCGATGGCAATTCCAGACTTGCCCTTCATAATGTTGTCCTACTCTATGTATGCATGGCCGCGCTGATCGCATGCATGATTGCGCTGTTCTTACCAGCTGGAATCAAAAATAATACGGACAATCACAGAAAATCAGCAACAACCAATTTCAGTGATTTTTTGGTACTGTTGTCGAACAAGTCTGTTTGGTTAATGGCGTTTGTAATTTTCTCCGGCTATCAACTTTTCTGGGCGACATACGACTTTTCTTCATACCTGCAATCGGCCTACGGGGTCACTGAGTTTGCCGCTGCCTCACTCATTGTTGCAAAGCTTTGGACTCGTCCCGTTGCCGCCATAGCGGCTGGTTTTCTTGCTGATAAATTTTCCAAAGACAGGCTTTTGGCATTTTTCATGTTGGGTGCGGTGGGTGGATTGCTGCTTTTTGTCTTTGGACCACGTGACCTAGCAGTCAATTTTTTGTTGGGTCTTGTCATTTTCATCGGAACAATGACATATGCTGTTCGCGGAATTTACTGGTCGCTCTTGGACAATTGCCATGTGCCCGTGAAAAATATCGGAATGGCCATTGGACTAATTTCAATCATCGGATACCTGCCAGACATTTGGCTTCCTAAATTGAATAAATGGCTCATCATCCATTTTGACGGAGACACAGCCTCACAACTGTACTTTTCCTACATTGCCTTGTGCGGCGTGCTCGGTGTTATCGCGGCAACCCGGTTCAAACCATTACCAGCGCGCAAGGGCAATGGCAAAGTTGCAGACACGTCGTACGCAACCTAGTTGAAGGGTTTGGTCCGCCATGAATACTGTTAAAAAGTTTCCTCGCAAAGTCCGGGAAATCGCCAACACCTTCATCACCATGCCCGATGGCGTTCAACTCGCCGCGCGCATCTGGTTGCCGGCGGACGCAGAAACCCGTCCGGTGCCCATGATTCTGGAACACCTCCCCTACCGCAAACGCGATGGCACCCATGTGCGCGATGCGCTGACCCACCCCTACATCGCCGGTCACGGCTATGCCTGCGTGCGTGTCGATATGCGTGGAAACGGGGATTCGCAAGGCCTCATGGCCGACGAATACACGCAGCAAGAGCTTGACGACGCTTGTTCCGTCATCGCGTGGGCACGTCAGCAGCCGTGGTGCAGCGGCAATGTCGGAATGATGGGCATTTCATGGGGTGGTTTTAACAGCCTGCAAGTCGCCGCCATGCGCCCCGAGGGACTCAAAGCCATCATCACGCTATGCTCCACCGACGACCGTTACACCGACGACATCCACTACAAAGGCGGCTGCCTGCTGGGCGAAAACCTCGGTTGGTCGGCCACCATGCATGCCTATTCGTCACGCGCACCGGATCCGGAGCTGGTTGGTGAAGCCTGGAGGGACATGTGGCTGCAACGCCTCAACGCCGAGCCGCTGCTGGCCATTGAATGGCTGAAGCATCCCTACCGCGATGCTTACTGGAAACACGGCTCAATCAACCAGGACTACCCAGCCATAGATGCCGCAGTTTTGGCCGTCGGAGGCTGGAACGACGCGTACACCAACGCAGTGCCGCGACTGGTCAGCAATTTGCGGGGGCCCGCCAAGGGCATCATCGGGCCATGGGCACACAAGTACCCGCACTTTGCAGTACCTGAGCCGCGCATTGGCTTTTTGCAGGAAGCGCTGCGCTGGTGGGATCGCTGGCTGAAAGATCTGGATACCGGCGTCGAACAGGACCCGGCATTTCGCACCTACATCATGGATGTGCGGCGCCCCACTGGCTCGGTTACCCATATTGCCGGCAGATGGGTAAGCGACCAGCAGTGGCCTTTTGACAAGGGGGAAGTGCAGCGTTGGTACCTCAACAGGGACGGCCTGTCCACCACGCAAAAACCAGGCCACAAGCGTTCCCACGCGGCGGCTCAGACTGTCGGCGCCGACAGTGGCGAATACTGCATCATCTGGCTTGGTCCCGAGTTCTCGGGCGATCAGCGCCATGACGATTCTGGCTCACTGACATTTGACAGCGAGGCGCTCAGGCAGGACATCGATCTGGTCGGCGCACCGGTGCTCGACCTGAAGTTCAGCGTTGACCAGCCGGTTGCCAACGTGGCGGTACGTCTGAACTCCGTCTGGCCCGACGGCATGGTCACACGCCTCACCTATGCGGTCTTCAATCTCTGCCATAGAAATGGACATGACCGCCCGGACGCGCTGGAGCCTGGCAAAACCTATCGCGTCAAAATCAGGCTCGACGACGTCGCCTGCAAGATTCCCAAAGGCCATGTTTTGCGGGTGTCGCTGTCCACCACCTACTGGCCCCTTATCTGGCCCGCGCCCAAGCCTGTCTGCCTCACTGTGTTCACCGGGGCAAGCGCGATCGATCTGCCCGTGCGGCATTCGAGCCGCAAAGACAAACCCACTGCTTTTGCGCCCGCAGAGGCGGCCCCGCCGGTCAAGCTGCATACCGTCAGCAAACCGTTCAACCGGCGCGAACTGACGCGCGACCAAGCCACCGGAGAAGTGCGTTTGAGCATCGTCGATGACTTCGGCCGCAGCACCATCGTTGAGCACGGACTGACAACCTGGAGTTGTGGGCGGGAAAACTACCATATCCTCCCGGACGATCCATTGTCAGCGCGACAGGAATGCCACTGGACCGAAGAGCATTCGCGCGGCGACTGGTGCGTGCGCACCGAAACCTGGAGCAGCATGACCGCTACCCTGACGCATTGGCACGTTTCGGGGCGTCTCGAAGCTTACGAAAATAACCAGTTGGTGTTGCAGCGGCACTGGGATAAGAAAGTTCCCCGCAAACTCAACTAAGCCGTACGCCAAATGGCGTATGGAGATTTTCCGAAAAATCGCCTCGCTGTGGTTTACAGATAGCCTTGCGATACCACAGACCACTTCATGAACTTAGTCATTTGCGACGCAAATTCACGACCATGCGACCAGCCCAGCCGCTCTGCAAAAGATGCACTTTTTTGGACGCCGTGCACCTTAAAAGCATTGGCTATTACTAAGGGAATATGCGGATGATTTCTCCTGGTTTGGGCGTTCCGATTGCATTACCATGCGCGCAGGGTGCAAAGCGAGTTGCCCTCGGGCGATCCG
>CAIOLZ010000346.1 GCA_903859265.1 uncultured beta proteobacterium | reverse complement strand
TGAACGCGCTGCCGACCAGTTATTCAACGCCGGAACTGAACGTGCCGTGCAATGAAGGGCAGGCCCACGCGCTGGTGGACGAATTGGTTGCGAGGGCAGCCTTTGACGCACCTGCAGTGGTTAACACCATAGACGGATTGCGCGTTGATTGGCCCGACGGATTCGGACTGGTGCGCGCGTCCAACACCACCCCGGTCCTTGTGCTGCGGTTTGAAGGGCATACGTCTGCTGCATTGGAGCGCATTCAGGCGGAAATGCTGCAACTGCTGCGATCGGTCAAACCCGATGCGCAGTTTGAGAAAGCGGCGCATTGAAGCGGCCGCCGATCGATCGGCTCAGGCGCTTGGCATGAAGCTATTGATCGTCAAATTGTCGTCCCTGGGAGATGTTGTTCAAACGATCCCGGTGGTGCACGACATGGCGCAGCGGTTTCCGGGCGCCAGCATTGACTGGGTCGTGGAAGAAGGGTTTGCGCCGCTGTTGGCAAACGTGCAGGGTTTGCGTCGGGTAATTCCCGTTGCACAGCGGCGTTGGCGCAAGGAGCGCTGGTCGGCGGTAGCCTGGCGCGAAAAGGCGGCTTTCAGAGATGCGCTTCGGCAGGATTCGTACGACGCCGTGATCGATTTCCAGGGCCTGATCAAGTCGGCCTGGGTGGCGCGCCAGGCGCGTCTGGCGCCGGGTGGATTCAGCGCGACCTACGGCAACGCCAGTGATGCCTGCAGTTACGAGTGGCCCGTGCGCTTTCTCTTGCAACGCACATTGCCGATGCCACAGCGCATTCACGCGGTGGCGCGGTACCGGTTGTTGGCGGCACTGGCGCTGGGCTACAGCGTGCAAGGTGACGCTGTCTATTCCATCCTTAAGCCCGAGCGCGCGCGCAGTCACAGCATCGTGTTTGCGCATGGCACTACACGCCCGGACAACGAATGGCCCGAGGCGTGCTGGATAGACCTGGGCAAGCGCCTGGCGGAACGGGGATTCCGGATTGCGTTGCCGCACAGCAGCGATCAGGAATTGGCACGCGTCACACGCATTGCGCAAGCCTTGGCAGGCCATGCCGATATCTGGCCCCGCTTGGGGCTGTCCGGCGTGATGGATGCCATGGCCTCCACGGCCGGCGTGATCGGCGTGGATTCGGGCCTTAGCCATATGGCGGTGGCGCTGGATTTGCCACACGTCCAAATCTTTAGTCAGCCCCGCGCATGGCGTGCTGGGCCGGTAGGCCGGGCCCATCAGGTCGCGGTGGGCGGCGAACGCGCGCCCGACGTGGATGCGGTGTGGCAGGCATGGTGCGCGCTCGCATGATGCGCCAGCTGTATTCGCTTTGCATGTGGCTGGTTCAGCCCCTGCTGCGGCGCAAGTTGTTGCGGCGCGCCAGGGCAGAGCCGGCTTATGGATTGGGCATAGACCAGCGCTTTGGACGCTACCCTGAACTGGCGCAGGCAGCAACGGGCGATGGTGCCACCCGCAATCCTGGCCCAAGAATCTGGGTGCATGCGGTGTCGCTCGGCGAAACCCGTGCCGCGGCGGTTCTGGTGCAGCGACTTCGCCTGGCTGTGCCCGCGATGCAGTTGTTGCTCACGCATGGCACAGCCACCGG
>CAIOLZ010000345.1 GCA_903859265.1 uncultured beta proteobacterium | reverse complement strand
TGTGTCCGCAAATCGTTCTCAATGCCGGGGCGCAATTCTTCGAAAGATTTTTCCTTGGGCGCCTTGATGTCAGTGAGTTTGATAATGTGGTAGCCGAAATCAGACTCCACAATGTCACTGATGTCGCCTTTTTTCATGGCGAAAACTGCATCTTCAAATGGCTTTACCATCGCGCCACGGCCAAAAAAGTCGAGATCGCCGCCTTTGGCTGCAGAGCCAGGGTCTTGCGAGTTTTTGCGCGCCAATTCGGCAAAAGTATCGGGTGCTTTGCGAACCTGCTCCAACAGCGCGGTAGCGCGTTCTTTTGCTTTTTCCCGCTGAGCGGCTGGCAAGTCCTTACCGGCGGTGATCAGAATATGGCTGGCACGTCGCTCTTCTTTTCCACTCAGTCGCGCAACGTTTTGCTCGTAATAAGACTTCACGTCCGCATCGTTGACGGCGATCGACTTTTTCACGGCGTCGAGGTCGAGTACGAGGTATTCCACATTTGCCGTTTCAGGCGCCTGAAACAGCGGCAAATTGGCTTTGTAGAAAGCCTCGACATCAGCTTCGCTGGGGTTAACTTTGTTGCTGTAGTCAGCCGGTGTGAATGTGGCAATCTGAACTTCGCGCCGTTCAAAAAAAGCGTCTAGAGACACTTTGGTCTGAGCCGCCGGGGACAGCGCGCTCGTCAGAATCGCGCCTTCCACCTGTCTGGCAGTGAGGTCGCTGCGGACACGCGCTTCAAAGCCCTCGGGCGTCAGACCCTGCGCCGCAGCCAGCGCACGGTAGCGCTCCATGTCCATTGTTCCATCAGCGCGCCGCAATGACGCAATGGTCGGGTTTTGTTGCAACTCGCGGGCCAGACGCACATCCGTCGTAGTCAGATGGTTGTCAAGCGCAGCCTGGGCAATCACGCGCTCATGCACCATTTTTTCCAGCGTCACATACTTCGCCAGCGGGGAGTCAAACAGCTTCACATCAATATTGGGAGAAGACGCACGCAGCCTGTCCACATCATTTTTGTGCGCGGCATCCCATTCTTCCTGCTTGATGCTCTGGCCACCAACTTTGGCGACTGTTTCACCGCCGCCATTGATGCTTCTGAAGCCGTTGATTCCCACCAGCACAAATGCAGGGATGATCAGCAAGAACATCAATGACATCATGATTTTGGTGTGCTTACGGACAAAATCGAACATGCGCTTAACTCTCCATGACAACAATAAAAAAGGCGAACAATGTTTGTTCGCCTTTGCTTGGGTGGTGGGTGATGACGGGCTCGAACCGCCGACCTACGCCTTGTAAGGGCGCCGCTCTACCAACTGAGCTAATCACCCCACCTGAAACTGATCCATCAGTTCAAAGCATCTTTCAATGCCTTGCCCGGACGGAACTTTGGAACTTTTGCAGCTTTGATTTTAATCGCAGCGCCAGTGCGCGGATTACGGCCGGTACGTGCAGCGCGTTTGCCGACTGCAAAAGTACCAAAGCCGACCAGAGAAACCGAGCCCCCTTTTTTCAAAGTGGTCTTGACTGCGCCGATAGTAGATTCTAAGGCGCGCGCTGCGGCGGCTTTGGAAATATCCGCGTGCTTGGCGATATGCTCAATCAGTTCTGTTTTATTCACAAGGACCCCTTATCGTGTAGCGGCAAAATCGGGTGAGATGCCTCTAAAAAAAATTGATCTTCAGCAGCGGCATCGACTGCATTCCATTAAAGCCACGGGCTCTTAGCCTGTCAATACGCCGAAGGACATTCTGAGTGGCGCGGAGGCGAATTCTAGTAGCTTTTGTTGTGCGCAAGCCTTGTTTCTCAGCAGTTTTTAACGTCGTTTCAATTTAGCATCACCGGACACGCAAACGACGAATTTGGAACGCACCAAAAAGTGCTCTAACGCGCCTTGGCACGTATTTCCGGCAGGGCTTTTTTCAGGTAATAAGCCATGGAAAGCACAGTAAGCACCGCAGCGATCCAGATCAGTACCGTACCCCAGACATGGGTGTTTACAACGCCAAAAAGCATGTCATCGAACAGCAAAAACGGAATGGCCACCATTTGAGCGACCGTCTTGAGCTTGCCGATCATGTGCACCGAAACGCTTTTCGAAGCACCGATCTGCGCCATCCACTCCCGCAGAGCTGAAATCGCGATTTCGCGGCCGATGATGATCAGGGCTACAAAAACGTCAGCCCTTTGCAAGTGCACCAACACCAATACGCACGCACAAACCAGAAATTTGTCAGCAACCGGATCCAGAAAGGCACCAAATGAGGAGGTTTGCTTGAGCCTGCGGGCCAGATATCCGTCAAGCCAGTCGGTCAACGCAAATACCACGAACATGATGGTCGCTACCAGATTGCGCTCGGGTTGGTCAGCCCAGGACTGCGGCAAATAAAAAACGCCGACGATCAGCGGGATCGCGAATATTCGCGTCCAGGTCATGATGGTCGGTATGGTCATAAACATGCATGAATTGTGGCATGGCGGATGACCACATTTGTCAATGCAGGGCGCGGTAAATTTCTTCCGCTAATTCGCGCGAAATACCTTCAACCGTGGCCAGATCCTGCAAGCTGGCCAATGAAACGCCGCGCACACCACCAAAGCGCTGCAGCAAGCGGGCACGCCTTTTGGGGCCGATGCCAGCGATCTCCTCGAGCTTGCCACCGCCGACGCGCACCTTGGCACGTTGCGCACGCATGCCCGTGATGGCGAACCGGTGTGCCTCATCCCTGATTTGTGCGACCAGCATGAGGGCGGCCGAGTCCGCACCGAGATACACCTTTTCACGTCCGTCTGCGAACACCAGTTCTTCGAGCCCTACTTTGCGACCCTCACCCTTTTCCACGCCGACCAGAAGCGAGACATCCAGGCCCAGTGACACAAACACTTCGCGGGCCATGGCGACCTGCCCTTTGCCGCCATCAATCAGGACCAGATCGGGCATACGGCCGGTGCCGGCAGGCGCGATTCCCGAATACTTGGCTTCATTCAACACCTCCGCCAATTTGCTGTACCGCCGGGTAATGACCTGGCGCATGGCCGCGTAATCGTCGCCGGGCGTGATGCCTTCGATGTTGTAACGGCGGTACTGCGCGTTTTGCATTTTGTGGTGCTGAAACACGACACAGGACGCCTGCGTGGCCTCGCCCGCCGTGTGAGAAATATCGAAGCATTCAATCCGCAATTCGTCCAGGTTATCGGCCGTCAAGTCCAGCGCCTCAGCCAGCGCCCGGGTGCGCGCTTGCTGGGAACCTTCCTCGGCCAGCAGACGTGCGAGTTGCAGCGCAGCATTGGTCTGCGCCATGTCGAGCCAGGCACGGCGTTGATCGCGCGGCTGGTGAATCGCGCTGGACTTGATGCCGGTGCGCTCTGACAAGGCGACCATCAGTTCCTTGCTGACGGGCTCACTCACCACCAAAACCGCCGGCATCGCCACATCGATATAGTGCTGGGCCAGAAACGCTTCCAGGACCTGCACTTCGACCGACTTCGCCTGCTCCAGCGCACCCTCGGAATTCCAGTGCTCAAGCCCTACTGCTTCCTCGACATGGGTCGGAAAATACGGCCGGTCGCCAAGATGGCGCCCGCCACGCACCATCGCCAGGTTCACGCAAGCCTTACCGCCTTGCACCTTGACAGCGAGGATGTCCACATCGCGGTCGGAAACGTTGTCAACCGATTGCTGGTGCAACACATTGGATAGCGCGGCGACCTGATTGCGCAGTTCGGCAGCCTGCTCGAACTCCAGCCGATCAGCGTGGTCCATCATGCGCGCTTCGAGCTTGTGCAAAACCTCCTGCGCATCACCGCGCAAAAATTTTTCAGCATTGGCCACGTCCTGCGCATAGTCATCGACCGAAATATGTCCCACACACGGCGCAGAGCAGCGCTTGATCTGGTAGAGCAGACAGGGTCGCGTGCGGTTGCTGAAAACCGGGTCTTCGCAGGTCCGCAGGCGAAACACCTTTTGCATCAGAAGAATCGCCTCTTTGACCGCCCAGGCACTGGGATACGGGCCAAAGTAGCGGTGCTTTTTTTCTACGGCGCCGCGGTAGTAGGAGACGCGTGCAAATTCAGCCGGCGCAGCCCGTGTTTGTGAGGAGGCATCGGCAGGGTCCGGTCCCGCATCGCGCCTGCTTTTGGCATTGGGTGCTTGCCCGGATATTTTGAGGTAAGGGTAGCTTTTGTCATCCCGAAACAGAATGTTGTATTTCGGGTTGAGTGTTTTGATCAGGTTGTTTTCCAGCAGCAATGCTTCCGCCTCGGAGCGCACCACCGTGGTCTCCAACCGGGCGATTTTGCTGACCATGTGCCCGATGCGCGTGCCGCCATGGTCCTTCTGGAAATAGCTGGCAACACGCTTCTTCAGGCTGATTGCCTTGCCCACGTACAAGACGTTGCCTTCTGCATCGAAATACCGGTAAACGCCGGGCAAAGCGGGAAGCGACGCCACAACCCGCAAAAGTTCTTCGGAATGCTCTGAAATCATGGCGCGTATTGTCCATGGACAATCCAGCCCATGCTGTGGGATATTTTTTGCCGTGTAGTGGACAACTTCGGTGACATCGGAGTCTGCTGGCGCCTGAGCGCTGACCTCGCATCCCGGGGCGAAGAGGTGCGGCTTTGGGTCGATGACAGCAGTGCGCTGGCATGGATGGCGCCCGGCGCTCGGCCCGGTGTTGAAGTCATGCCCTGGAATGCATCCAAGCTGGTGACCACACTACGGCAATTGCGTCGGGCTGACGTGTGGATCGAGGCGTTTGGATGCGACATTCCCGAGGAATTTATCGTCGCGTTTATTGAACTGCAAGCACACGGCGGCGCTGGAGAAACGACTCGGCCGGTGTGGCTCAACCTCGAATATTTGTCGGCCGAGCCCTACGTAGAGCGCGTCCACGGCCTGCCCTCACCAGTGATGCAAGGCCCCGCCCGGGGTTGGACCAAGCATTTTTTTTACCCCGGCTTCACTACCAAAACGGGCGGACTGTTGCGCGAGCGCAATCTGGATGCGGCGCGCCAAGCGTTTTTGACCACGGGCGAGGGATCCTTGAAAACCGAGCGATGGATATCGCTTTTTTGCTATGAACCTCCCGCGCTTGCCGACCTGTTGCGATCCCTGTCCGATGGCGGCATGCCCACGCTCCTGTTGGTAACGGCGGGTCGCGCCAGCGCGGCCGTTCGAGCACACTTGGGACCGCTGACCGAACTCGGCAACTTGCAGCTGCGCTACCTCCCAGCCATGAGCCAGGTCAAGTACGACCAACTGCTGTGGGCCTGTGACATCAATTTTGTGCGTGGCGAAGATTCGCTGGCACGCGCAATCTGGGCGGCAAAGCCCTTTGTCTGGCAGATCTACCCGCAATCCGATGATGCACATGTCCAGAAGCTGGGCGCGTTTCTGAACGCCATGCAAGCTGACCCCACAATGCGGGCTTTGCACATGGCATGGAACGGTATCGACGGCGCATCGGCAACCGATGGCGAGCCATCCTGTTGGGAACTGCTAAATCATGAGGAATCGATGGCGTCGTGGTCGGCAACCTCGCATTGCGCGCACCGCAGGCTCTCGGAAATGGACGATCTGACAACGCAGCTCCTTCAATTTGTGTCCAAAAACCGTTAAAATCAGTGGCTTTGCTGATTTCGCCGCATTTCTCCATTGGCGAAGCACGCCCCGCCGCAACCAGCGGCCTAACAACGCTGCCAGCATGGGCTGACAGCGCAAACTGTGTCTAGACTTTTATGAAAATCGCTCAAGAAATTCGCGCCGGCAATGTGATCATGCACGGCAAAGACCCGATGGTCGTTTTGAAAACCGAATACAGCCGCGGCGGACGCAACTCTGCCACTGTGCGCATGAAGCTCAAAAGCCTGATTGCCAACTTTGGTACCGAAGTGGTGTTCAAGGCCGACGACAAAATGGACCAAGTCATTCTGGACAAGAAGGACTGCACCTACTCTTACTTCGCCGATCCAATGTATGTCTGCATGGACGAGGAATACAACCAGTACGAAGTCGAAGCCGAAAACATGGGCGACTCGTTGAATTACCTGGAAGACGGCATGGCCGTTGAAGTGGTGTTTTACGATGGCAAAGCAATCTCCGTAGAACTGCCCACCAGCGTGGTGCGTGAAGTCACCTGGACGGAACCCGCCGTCAAGGGCGACACATCCGGCAAAGTGCTCAAACCAGCCAAGATTGCAACCGGCTTCGAAATCGGCGTGCCAATCTTTGTGGCACAAGGCGACAAGGTCGAAATCGACACCCGCACCGGTGAATACCGCAAGCGCGTTTGAACCCTATTGATGCCCAACAAAAAAAGCGCCTCCAAGGCGCTTTTTTTTGACCCGGCCGCGTTCGGTAAACGCCTATTTTTTAAGCGTTCGCAAATTGTGCAGCATGGTGCTGACAATGCGGTCAAGTTCGTAACTGGCTTTCCAGCCCCAATCATTGCGGGCAGCCTGATCGTCAATCGAACGCGGCCAGCTGTCGGCAATCGCCTGGCGAAAGTCCGGTGCATATTGAATTTCAAAATCGGGCACCTGCTGGCGTATGGCGTCGGCAATTTCGGCCGGTGTGAAGCTGACGCCGGCCAGGTTGTAAGAACCACGCTCTTTAATGGATTGCGCAGGCGCATCCATCAACGCCAGCGTGGCCCGGATGGCATCGTCCATGTACATCATCGGCAAGCGCGTATCCGGGCCCAAAAAACATCGGTAGCGCCGGTCTTTGAGTGCGCCGTGAAAGATATCGATGGCGTAGTCCGTGGTTCCGCCCCCGGGCAGCGTCTTCCAGCTGATGAGCCCGGGATAGCGCAGGCTGCGCACATCCACGCCGTGGTTGCGGTGGTACCAGGCGCACCAACCCTCTCCCGCGAGCTTGGAAATGCCGTAAATGGTGGTCGGCTCCATCACGGTTTTTTGCGGGGTCTGATCGCGCGGGGTCGTCGGTCCGAAGGCGGCGATTGAGCTTGGCCAAAAAACGCGCTCGAGCTTGTGCGTGCGGGCGAGTTCGAGGACGTTGAGCAGGCCCTTCATGTTCAGGTCCCAGGCCCATTTCGGATGCTGTTCCCCGCGCGCCGACAGCGCAGCTGCCAGTAAATAGATTTGGGTGATCCCGTGGCGCTCGACGATATCGGTCAACGCATCGGCCTCGCAGGCATCCAGCACTTCGTGGCGAACCCCGTCCAGGCGCCCGTCGGGCGCCAGATCACTGGTCACCACCGCGTCCAGGCCGTAGCGCGCCGCCAAAGCCAGCGTCAGCTCGGTACCAATTTGTCCGTTGGCGCCAACGATCAGTATTTTGGGTACGGCCGCTTTGGACCCAGAGAATGCCAGCGTCATCGCGGCGCTCCATTTTTAATGAGGCCCAGCTCGGCCCCGGCCTGGGCAAATGCCGCCACTGCCTGCTCAAGGTCGGTGCGTGTATGCAGCGCGCTCATCTGCACGCGGATACGCGCCTGGCCTTTAGGGACCACCGGGAAAAAGAATCCAACCACGTAAATGCCCAACTCCAGCAGGCGCGCGGCCAGCTTTTGCGCCATGACGGCATCGAACACCATGATCGGAATGATCGGGTGGTCGCCTGGCTTGATCTCGAATCCGGCAGCCGCGATGGCTTGCCGGAAGTAACGGGTGTTGGCCTCGAGTTTGTCGCGCAATTCGGTGGAGGCTTCCAGCAAGTCCAGCACGGCAATCGAAGCGCCAACAATGCTGGGTGCCACCGTGTTGGAAAAAAGATAGGGGCGCGAGCGCTGGCGTAACAGCTCGATGACTTCACGCCGGCCGCTGGTAAAACCACCCGATGCGCCGCCCAAAGCCTTGCCCAAAGTGCCGGTGATGATGTCCACTTTACCGAACACGCCGCGGTGTTCGTGGGTGCCCCGGCCGGTTTTTCCCATGAACCCGCTGGCATGGCATTCATCCACACCGAGCAGGGCGTCATAGCGGTCGCACAGGTCACGGATCACATCAAGCTGCGCAACGGTTCCGTCCATGGAAAAAACGCCGTCCGTAAACACCATCTTGTGGCGCGCACCGTCGGCTGCGGCCTGCTGCAAACAGCGTTCCAGGTCCGCCATATCGTTGTGGGCATAGCGGTACTTTTTGGCCTTGCACAGGCGCACGCCATCAATGATGGAAGCATGGTTCAGAGCATCGCTGATGATCGCGTCCTGTTCACCCAAAAGCGGTTCAAACAACCCTCCATTGGCGTCAAACGCGGCGGCGTAAAGAATCGTGTCCTGTGTGCCCAAAAACTTCGACA
>CAIOLZ010000344.1 GCA_903859265.1 uncultured beta proteobacterium | reverse complement strand
GCGCAATTCCCCGGATCAAAAAATAACTCGTGACTGCCGCAAACAACAGGCCAACCAGGATAGAAGCGACAGAAATTCCGCGCACCAGACCATAATTTTTGACAGAGCTTTCATATTCCGATTTGGCGACCTGCAACTGCAATTGAACCAACTTTTCAAGAGATTGCTGCGCAGGTTCCAGCACGCCGGCAACCACTTCGTCGTTGATGCGCCGAACTTCGGTGACATTGCCGGCGCGAATGGCCGCCAGACCAGGGGTGATTGCGGCGGCAAGGTATTTGCTGCGGGCGTCAGCAAAGGTGCTGGCAAGCTGTGCTTCGTCAGGCGTCAGGTATGTGGCCATATATTCGGCCCATACCTTGTTGATTGCTGCGGAGTTACCCTCGATCCGATCGGCATACTGCTTGAGCATTTCGGGTTTGGAAATTTCGGACACCTGGCCAAGGATATTCACATTGGTGAGCATGCGGGACTGAATTTCCGCCAGCTGCCCCAGGCAAACGGTGCGGTCCTCGTAAACCGTTTTCAGTGAATCATTGCTCGCTCCCATACCCTGCAGGCCCGCAAGTCCCACTGCCAGTAACAGCACCGACATAACCCCCGCAAGCAGTACCAGCCGTGAAGATATTTTCATATTTCCGTCCCCTCAGATTTGTTTAAAACAACGCGCTCAATACGATAAACCAAAAATATTTGGTCCTGACACAATATTTCGGACGCATCACGACGCAGTGGTTGGAGAACCTCGTTGACAACCGTCGTGATAGATTCACTCTGAGTATGAATCACGAATAAAGGCAATTCAATGAAAAAGCGCTATCTCGGAAACTCCAGGCTGGAGGTGTCGGCAATAGGCTACGGATGCATGGGTCTTAACCACGGTTATGGTACGGGGCTCAGCCGGTCTGAGGGCATCGCCTTGATCCGGGACGCGGTGGAACTGGGCGTCACTTTTTTCGATACCGCTGAAGTTTATGGTCCGTACACCAACGAAGAGATCGTGGGCGAGGCTTTGAGGCCGGTACGCGATCGGGTTGTCATTGCGACCAAATTCGGCATGCGCATCGTCGGCGGCAAGATGGTCGGCACCGACAGCCGTCCCGAGCAGATTCGAAGCGTGGCCGAGGCCTCGTTGCGCCGGCTGGGCGTCGATACCATCGACCTGTTCTACCAACACCGCGTGGACCCGGCAGTGCCGATCGAAGACGTCGCCGGCGCCGTTCGGGATTTGATTGCGCAAGGCAAGGTCAGACATTTCGGACTCTCGGAAGCCGGCGAGCAGACCGTGCGCCGCGCCCATGCAGTGCAGAACGTCACAGCGCTGCAGAACGAATATTCGCTGTGGACGCGCGAAGCCGAGACCAACGGCATTTTTCAGGTCTGCACGGATCTGGGTATCGGTCTGGTGGCTTTCAGTCCGCTGGGCCGGGGCTTCCTGACTGGGGCCATGGACAAAAACACGGTGATCGGTGAAACCGACTTTCGCCACCAGTTGCCGCGCTTCACACCTGCCGCCATGGAAAAAAATCAGGCGCTGACTGACGTGCTCAAGCGCATTTCTGCCGAGCTTTCAGCCACCCTGGCGCAGGTCGCGCTGGCATGGATACTTGCGCGCCGGCCGTGGATCGTGCCCATCCCGGGAACCACCAAACTCGATCGGTTGAAAGAGAACCTTGCCGCTGAAAGTTTGATGCTGAGTGCGGGCAATCTGGAACACATTGACCGCGCATTGAAGGAAATCCATGTGGAGGGCGCTCGCTATCCGGCGCACATGCAAGCCGCGACCGGCTTGTAAAGAAAGTTCAATCCGGAGATCGGGAATATGAAATTCCAACGCCGCGAGATTCTGCTGGGTCTGGCCTCCGGTGGCCTGACGATGCGCGCCCTCGCGCAATCGGAAACCTATCCGAACAAACCTGTGCGCGTCATCGTGCCATTCCCCCCGGGTGGCGGTGGCGACAACCAGGCACGGTTGATCCTGACCCGCGTTGCGCAAGAGTTGGGGCAACCATTCGTATTCGAGAACATTGCCGGTGCCGGGGGTAACCTGGGTTGCCAACGGGCAGCGCACGCTGCCGCCGATGGCTACACCCTGCTGTACGGGACCAATGGAACCCACGGAATCAACCACGCGCTCTACAAAAATCCCGGCTTCGATCCGCAAAAGGACTTTCAGGCGGTGGGGCGCTTGAGCAGCCTTGCCGCCATGCTGGTAATCCGGCCGGACTTGCCCGTCAAAACTCTGGCAGCCCTGATTGCGCTCATCAAGGCCAGGCCCGGTGCGTACTCCTTCGGGTCTGCCGGGTATGGAACGACATCGCATCTGGCGGGCGAAATCTTCAAAGCGCAGGCCGGTTTATTTGCCGTTCACGTGCCGTACCGCGGCGGTGCCGCGGCACTGGTCGATTTGATGGGCTCGCGACTGGACTTCATGATTGACGTTGCAGCCAACACGGCACCCCAGGTGCTGGGCGGACGGCTCAAGGCGCTGGCAGTGACCTCGGCCCACCGCTTGCCCAACTTCCCCGAGCTGCCCACGATGATGGAGTCTGGACTGCCCGGCTATCAGCTCACGGCCTGGGACGCAGTGTTTGCCCCGGCCGGCACGCCCTCTGCCATTGTGGAAAAAGTCAACGCATCCGTCCGACTGGCGCTGGCAAACCCGGAACTGCGCAAGCAACTTACCGCCAACGGGGCCGAGCCCTACCCCAGTACCGCCGCGGAGTTGACGCAATTTGTAGGCACCGAAATGGAAAAATGGGGCGCCGCCGTCAAACGCTCCGGAGCGACGATAGACTGACCTCGGAACACCCGTACAACATGCCGCACAACGAAAACTTCGCCGGGCTGCCAATTCCATTGGCCAGCGAAATCACGCGCACCAAACACTTCTTTCAGGCGCTGGACAACTTCGCACGCACCATGGCTATCCGGCAGGGTGACCGCGTGCTGGTGCTTGCCGACCCGCTGCTTGACACCCGTGTCATTGACGCCGTCATGGGCCACGCCACGTCACGCGGTGCCAGTGTGCGCGTGTATATGGAGCCCAGTTCGCGCGTCACGGCCATTCCCGATTGCGTCAAGCCGATACTGGAAGAAGCAACGTTCGTCGTCTCGACCTGGTTTTGCTCCATCATTGACCCGTTTTGTATCGGCCTGCGCCGCAAGGGACAGCGCTGGGTGAAAATTACCTATTTCCGCAATCTGGACCTGCTGCACACACCTCAAGCCCGTTTTCCGATCGACGTGGTCGGGGAAATTACACGCGCCACTGCGAGACGTTACCCGACAGGCGTGGACTTTGACCTGCATTTCAGCGACGCACGGGGCAGTGATTTCCGTATTTCCTTCACGCCCGAGATGCGCAACAACATGCTCTCCACCAACCGCTGGCGCGGCAAGATGACGGCTGACGAGCCCGGCTGCTACGTCCACTACCTGGCATCCCATGGACCCAACTTGTGGGACCATAACGCGGTCAAAAACGACCTGTCGGTGCCGACCCGAATGGCCGGCGTGCTGTATCCGCAGTGGGCTGTGGGGTTTGCAGAACCTTTCAAAGAGAACATCGGTGTGTTTTTCGAAGGGGAATACGTCAGCGCGGTCACCGGCGAGTCTCAGGAAGCTGCGCTGCTGCGCGAGATGCTGATAGGCGGGCGAATGATTGAAGGCGGAGGCTGTGGCTTCAACCCCAAAGCGCCCCGCCACACCATTTACCCGGCCGGCTCCAACGCTCCGGGCGCGCTGCATTTCGGCATTGATCTGGCCAAGCCCGCCGACTACATACGCCGCACCATGCCGGACTGGGAAGAGCCGCCCATCCATGTGGATCTGGTGACGCTCGATGCAACTGTCAGGGCGGGTGACGCGTTGCTGATCGACAAAGGTTTTTTGTGTGCACTGCGCGACCCGGAGGTGGTCGCCGCTGCACAGCTTTACGGCGACCCCATCGATCTGTTGGAGTCACCCGTTTACTAACGGCATCAGCAAGGCAATGCCGCTGTGCGGGAATTCACCTAGTCAACTCATCTGCGCCAAGCTGCAAACCCTTGTCCTCTCAGTTATAAATCCTGACAACCTTACCCGGAGATTTTTATGTCGATTGTCCTGCGGGATCTGCTCTCTCGAGGCGCCAACAGCGCGCCCGCCATCTCAGCCCCCGGGCGACCCTTTTTGTCCTTCGATTCCCTGCGTCAACTCATCAGCACCACGATCAGCACACTCAACGCCTTGGGCGTCGGGCGCAATGACCGTGTTGCCATAGTGCTGTCCAATGGTCCCGAAATGGCAACCTGCTTCGTCGCCTGTGCCAGTGGAGTCACCAGTGCGCCACTCAATCCTGCGTACCGCGCAGACGAGTTTGAGTTCTATTTGAACGATCTCAATGCCCGGGCCCTGATCGTTGAGCACGACAGCCTGTCCCCCGCGATCGCGGTAGCCCAAAAATTGGGGGTTCGCATCATCGACCTCGTCGCAGACCCCGCCCTTGGCGCGGGCAACTTCATCTTGCGGCCGCGCGATGCTTTGCACACCAACACGCCCTCGGCCAACGGCGGACATGCGCAAGTGGGTGACATCTCCATGGTGCTGCACACCTCGGGCACCACATCCCGACCCAAAATCGTCCCGCTGTCGCAGGGCAACCTTGTGGCATCGGCCACCAATATTTGCAAGTCCCTGCAATTTACCGAGGCAGATTGCGGGCTCAACGTCATGCCGCTGTTTCACATCCACGGCCTCATCGCGGGTGTGCTGGCCCCATTGGCTGCGGGCTCACAGGTGTTTTGCACACCCGGTTTCAATGCCCTGAAATTTTTTGCCTGGATGGACGAGGCCAAACCCACCTGGTACACCGCCGTGCCCACCATGCACCAGGCCATCGTGAGCCGCGCCAAGGGCAATCAGGAAATCATTGCACGCAATCCGCTGCGGTTTCTGCGGTCATCGTCTTCGTCCATGCCCCCGCAAGTCATCAAGGAGCTCGAAGACATTTTCTCCGCGCCATTGATCGAAGCCTATGGCATGACCGAGGCCACCCACCAGATGGCTTGCAACCCGCTGCCGCCCGCCGTGCGCAAGCCGGGCAAGGTCGGTATCGCCGCAGGACCGGAAGTAGCCATCATGGGCGCAGGAGGCGTTTTGTTGCCTCGCGGCGAAACCGGCGAGATTGTGATTCGCGGCGCTAACGTCACTGCAGGCTATGAAAATAATCCCAAGGCCAACGAAGAAGGTTTTATCAACGGCTGGTTCCTGACCGGCGATCAGGGTGTCATGGACGAGGACGGCTACATCAGCATCACCGGTCGGCTCAAGGAAATTATCAACCGCGGCGGCGAAAAGGTAAGTCCGCGCGAAGTCGACGAGATCCTGATGGACCATGCCGCTGTGGCCCAGGTAGTCTGTTTCGGGATGCCTCACCCCAAACTTGGTGAAGAAGTGGCTGCGGTAGTCGTGTTGCGGGAAGGCCACCAGGCCACAGAGCGGGACTTGCAGGCCCATGTCAGTGCGCGGGCCGCCGACTACAAGGTTCCAAAAAAGATTTTGTTCATGGACGAAATTCCCAAAGGGGCTACCGGAAAACTTCAACGTATTGGCCTGGCAGCCAAGCTCGGGCTGGCCTGATATGACAAACGCAAATCAGAAACTTGTATCGACTATTTTGGTGCCCACCGACGGTACGGCCCTGTCTCAAAACACTGCAGAACGTGCACTGGACTTCGCGCTGGCATTGCAGGCAAAAGTGATTTTCTACCATGCCAAGCCAGAGCCGAGACAAAGCTTTTTTGGGGGTGAAGGCGGTGGCTTTGTGGATCAGGTGTCGCACGAGGAATTCGAGGCGATCTCCACCAGACTGGCGAACGAATATCTGCAGGGTCTGGGCCAACTGGCCAGCAAGGCTGGAGTCGAATTTGAATTGATCGTTGGAAGTTCCGGTGAGCCTTACGAAGGCATCATCGAAACCGCGACCGCCAGGAACTGTGATCTGATCATCATGGCTTCCCATGGGCGCCGGGGGATCAAAAGCCTGATCCTCGGGAGCGAGACACAAAAGGTTTTGACGCACTCCAAAATTCCTGTCCTGGTGTACCGCTAAACCGCCAGAAGCCTCTATGAACGCAAACTCCATCCAGTCCAATATGGCGCAACCAAATAACAGTCTGCGTTGGGTTCAGTTGTTTCTCGGGGTGGTGTGCATGTGCATGATCGCCAACCTGCAATATGGCTGGACCCTTTTCGTCAATCCCATCCAGGACAAATTTCATTGGTCACGCGCCGAAATTCAAGTGGCGTTTTCGATATTCGTATTGACGGAAACCTGGCTGGTCCCGGTGGAGGGCTATCTGGTCGATCGCTTCGGTGCGCGCCCCGTCGTCATGATGGGCGGCCTGTTGGTCGGTATTTCCTGGGCCATGAACTCGGTCGCGGATTCGTTGTTCATGCTGTATGTTTCAGCGGCCATTGGTGGAACGGGCGCGGGCGCGGTGTACGGAACCTGCGTCGGCAACGCATTGAAATGGTTTCCGGACCGCAGGGGCCTGGCGGCCGGAATTACGGCCATGGGCTTTGGCGCTGGCTCGGCCCTCACGGTAATACCCATAGCGTCCATGATCAAGACCAAAGGCTATGAAGCTACGTTTCTGAACTTCGGACTTCTGCAAGGCGCAGTAGTTTTTGCAGTTGCCTGGTTTTTGACGCAGCCCGCGCCTGGCGCGTTCCATATGGCCGGCGCCGCACCCACAGCAAAATTGCTAAAGCGCGATTACACGCCTGCCCAAATGTTGACGACACCCGTCTTTTGGGTTCTTTACCTGATGTTCGTGATGATGGCAGCTGGCGGGCTCATGGCCACGGCCCAGCTCGGGCCCATTGCCAAGGATTTTCACGTCGGAGATATACCGGTCAGCCTTGTCGGGATTACGCTGCCCGCGCTCACCTTTGCGCTTTCCATCGACCGCATCCTCAATGGCTTTACCCGTCCCTTTTTTGGCTGGGTATCCGACAAAATCGGGCGCGAAAACACGATGTTTATTGCATTTGCAACCGAAGGAATCGGGATCCTGTTGCTGAGCCGTTTCGGACAGGACCCAGTGCTTTTTGTGGTCCTTACGGGTCTGGTGTTTTTTGCCTGGGGAGAAATTTACAGCCTGTTTCCGGCGACCTGCGGAGACACCTACGGCTCCCGATACGCTGCGGCCAACGCAGGACTTTTGTACACCGCGAAGGGTACGGCTTCGCTCCTGGTACCACTGGCCAGTGTGCTGGCTGCTTCGGGCGGATGGATGGCCGTCTTTCTAACCGCCAGCATCATGAACCTG
>CAIOLZ010000343.1 GCA_903859265.1 uncultured beta proteobacterium | reverse complement strand
GCGTTCCTGCAAAAACAGAGCGAATTTGAATCCATTGCGCGCAATCACGACGACACCGACGCGGACATGCAGCAAAAAATTGAATACTTGGCCAACGCGATTGCCGAGACCGCTTCGTTTTAATGTCCGCTGCAGAGTCATGCAGCAGCTCTTTGCAGTGCGCTTGAATTTATAGCGGGAATATTTTGCCCGGATTCAAAATATTGTCCGGGTCCAGGGCGCGCTTGATGCTGCGCATCATGTCGATGGCACCGCTACCTGCCTCGTTCTGCAAAAATTCCATTTTGTGCAGCCCCACACCGTGCTCCCCCGTGCAGGTGCCGCCCAGCCGCAACGCGCGTTCTACCAACTGCGTGTTGAGTTGCTCGGCCAACACCCTTTCTTCGGGTCGGCCGGGATCGATCAGATAGCCCATGTGGAAGTTGCCGTCACCAACGTGGCCCACCAGAAAATAGGGAATCCCTGCCGTTTGTGCTTCCGTCACGGAATCGAGCAGCGCATCGGCCAGCCGGGAGATGGGCACGCAGGTATCAGTCGTGATGACCCGGCATCCCGGTCTTGACTGGATGCCTGCAAAATAGGCGTTGTGGCGCGCCGTCCACAAACGTGTTCGCTCCTCCGGGGTGTGGGCCCATTCAAATGTCTGGCCACCGAAGTCGCTGGCAATGGACTGCACGGTGGCAACTTGTTCTTTCACGCCCTCGGGCGAGCCGTGAAACTCCATCAGCAGCATCGCACCCTCCCGCAATTGCAGTTTGGAATGCGCGTTGACGGCGCGCACCGTGTTGCCATCGAGCAGTTCGCAACGCGCAATCGGTACCCCCATCTGAATCACCGAAAGGGTCGTATTGACAGCGTCGGCCAGGGTTGTGAAGGAACAGGTGGCCGCCATGACGGCTTCGGGCAGCGGGTAGAGCTTGACGGTGATTTCTGTGATCACACCGAGGGTACCTTCACTACCCACCATCAGCCTGGTCAGGTCATAACCCGCGGACGACTTTTTGGCCCGGGTGCCGGTGCGAATAACCTCGCCGCTGGCTGTTACCACCTCGAGCGCCAGCACATTTTCTCGCATTGTTCCGTAGCGCACGGCGTTGGTGCCACTGGCCCGCGTGGCGGACATGCCGCCGATGGTGGCGTCTGCGCCAGGGTCGATCGGGAAGAACAGTCCGGTGGACTTCACGGCTTCGTTGAGTGCTTTGCGCGTCACGCCGGGTTGTACCGTCACCGTCAGGTCTTCGGCGTTGATGTGCAACACCTGGTTCATGCGGCTGACATCCAGGCTGATACCGCCTTGCACTGCCAGCAGATGGCCCTCCAGCGACGAGCCAATGCCGAACGGAATCACCGGCACTTTGTACTGCGCTGCCAGCCGCACGGCATCTGCCACGTCCCGGGTGGACTCGGTAAACACCACGGCATCGGGCGGCGCGATATCAAACGCCGATTCGTCCCTGCCATGTTGTTCACGCACCGCCAGAGTTGTCGAAAACTGTTGTGCGAAACGCACCTGCAGGGATTCGATCAAAGCCGGTGGAAGGGTGCGCGGTGCGGCCTCGGGTTGCAGAAGTCCGCCAGCGGGAGTGGGAGCGTTCATACAATCGTGTCCAAAGTTACCATGGCTATTTTGAATGAAGGATCCGACATGGGCAAACGCCTGACACAAATTGCGACCCGCACGGGCGACGCTGGCACTACCGGCCTCGGGGACAACACCCGGGTGTCCAAAAACAGCCTGCGGGTGCATGCCATGGGCGATGTGGACGAACTCAATTCCCAGATCGGCGTACTGCTGTGCGAAGCCATGCCAGAAGGTATCCGGAACATCCTGGTAGAGATTCAGCACCAGTTGTTCAACCTCGGCGGCGAGCTGTCAATACCAGGGTATGAACTGCTCAAGGCCGATGCCGTGCTGGCGCTGGACGAGGCGCTGGAAACCTACAACGCCCAGTTACCCAAGCTTGAAGAGTTCATCTTGCCGGCGGGCACGCGCGCGGCTGCACTGGCACATGTCTGCCGTACCGTGGCCCGCCGTGCCGAACGCGCGTTGGTCGCACTGGGCAACGAAGAAGCGCTAAAGGAGACGCCACGCCAGTACCTCAACCGCCTTTCGGATTTGATGTTTGTACTGGCCCGGGCCCTTAACCGATACCGCATCGATGGCACCCAAGGCGATGACGTGTACTGGAAAAGCGAGCGCATGCAAAAAGGCGCAGCCGACTGATGCACAGCCCGCATGTCGCGCAAATCCGGCTTTACCAGAACTGGTTGGCCGAGCACCGTGGCCTGCGTTTTGACACTTACGAT
>CAIOLZ010000342.1 GCA_903859265.1 uncultured beta proteobacterium | reverse complement strand
CTCGAACAAGCGCGGGCCGCCATGTTTATTACCTCCCCCAACCCGCGGGTTGGCTGCGCTTTGGTGGCTGCCGACGGCGGCTTGATTGGTCTAGGGCATACGCAGGCGGCCGGTGGGGCGCATGCTGAAATCATGGCTTTGCGCGATGCCGGCAATCGCCAGCGGGCCACGCAAGGAGCCACCGCCTACGTGACATTAGAGCCCTGCTCGCACATTGGCAGAACCGGGCCCTGCTGTGATGCGCTGGTTGCAGCCGGCATTCAAAAGGTGGTCGCCTGCGCTACCGACCCCAATCCGCTGGTAGCCGGTCAGGGTTTCGACAGGCTACGCAAGGCCGGCGTGCGGGTGGAAATACTGGACCCCGGGCAGCCGCAGGCCCGCGCGGCGCGGGAACTCAATATCGGGTTTTTCAGCCGCATGGTGCGCCAAACCCCCTGGCTACGCCTGAAAATTGCCGCCTCACTGGACGGCAAAACCGCGCTGCAAAACGGAGTCAGCCAGTGGATTACATCGCCAGCGGCCCGCGCCGACGGCCATGCGTGGCGGGCCCGTGCCTGCGCCGTGTTGACGGGCATTGGTACGGTATTGCAAGACAAGCCGCGGCTGGATGTGCGGCTGGTAGAGACACCTCGCCAGCCCCATTTGGTGATCGTCGATAGCCTCTTGCAAACACCACTGGATGCGCCGCTTTTTGAGACACAGCGCAAAATTTTTATCTATGCTGCCATCGGGAATGCCGAACGCGCCGCGGCACTCGCGCTGCGTGGTGCGAGCGTTATCACACTGGCGGGCCGGCAGCCGGACGGTTCCCTGACCCATAAAGTCGATTTGGCGGCGATGTTGAAAGACCTTGGCCAACGTGGCATCAATGAATTGCACGTTGAGGCTGGCCACAAGCTCAACGGATCATTGGTTCGCGAGGGGCTGGTCGATGAATTTCTGGTCTATCTGGCTCCAAAATTGATCGGCCAGGGAGCTGACATGGCCCACTTCGGCCCGCTGGAAACACTAGCCGATGCCATGCCCTTGCGGTTTGAGTCCACCGGGCTTGTCGGTCCCGATCTGCGAATCCTGGCACGTGTCGCCGGTCGGGACAAATTCCTGCATGGCGATGGGGCCTCAATCGCTACGGAACCACGGTCAAAAACAGAAACGATGCAAAAAGCACCAGGTGAACCGCCCCCTGCATGACCGTGGCGCGACCGCTTCCCAGTGTGGTGGTGGCAATCAGCAGTGTTAACGTGAGCAACACTATCTGCATCGGCGGCAAACCCAGCGCCAGTGGAAACGGAAACAGCGGTGACAGCAAAGCCACCACCGGAATCGTCAGTCCGATGCTCGCCAAACCCGAGCCTAACGCCAGGTTGATGCTGGTCTGCATGCGATTGCCATGGGCAGCCCGCAAAGCCGCACCCGTTTCAGGTAACAGCACAACCAATGCAATCACCACGCCAGCCACCGCATGCGGCAAGCCCGCCGCAGCCACGCCGGCATCCAGCGCAGGCGCCAGCGCTTTAGCCAGACCCACCACCGCAACCAGCGACACCAGCAGCAGGCCCAGCGCGGTCCATGCCACCCAATTTGGCGGCGGCGCAGCATGGAGTTCTTCATTGGCGGTATCCACCGGGAGAAAGTAATCTCGGTGTCGAACGGTCTGAACAAACACAAACACGCCGTAAAGCACCAGTGAGGTGATTCCGGCAAATGCAAGCTGCGACGTGCTGTAGCTCGGGCCTACCGTGGTGGTGGTGAAACTAGGGATGACCAAGGCCAGCCCGGCCAGCGCACCCAGGGAAGCCAGCGCAGGACTGGTGCCCTCGACGCGAAAAGCCAAAACGCCGTGGCGCACGCCGCCCACGAGCAGGCTCAGACCCAGAATGCCATTGCAGACGATCATGACGGCGGAAAACACGGTGTCGCGGGCCAGCGTATTGGCACCTTCCCCGCCGGCAAGCATCAAGGCAACAATCAGTGCGACTTCGATGATGGTCACGGCCACGGCCAATACCAAAGTGCCGAACGGCTCGCCCACCCGGTGCGCCACCACTTCTGCGTGGTGAATCGCCGCGCCCACGGCAGCAAACAGAGTTACGGTCAAAAACATGCCCATCGCAAGGCCCAGCGGGCGCCCCCAGGCCCCTGCCAGTATCAACACACCCATCAATGGCACCGCCAGGCTCCAGGCCGGCAGTGCGGCGATATGGGGCCAAAGAGTGCGCTTGACGGGCATGTTGGATTGGGTCATCGCGCCATTCTATAAACGAGTCTGTAACCGGGGTTGAGCGAGTCGATCCGAATCCCTGCGAAAATGGCGCAATGTTTACTGGAATCATTACCGGCGTGGGGCGCATCGTCTCCGTTCACGCCTTGGGAAGCTCATCAACGCATGGCAAGCGCCTGACCATCTCCTGCCCTGCAGGGTATTTGTCAGACGTAGGTCTGGGCGACAGCATCGCGCTCAATGGTGCCTGCATGACAGTCACTTCGCTCGACGCGGCCGCCCAGCAGTTCACCATCGACATTTCGGCGGAATCGCTGGCAAAAACTGCCGGACTCGACGCGCAAGGCACAATCAATCTGGAAAAAGCACTGCGTGCCAATGACCGTCTGGGCGGCCATATGGTTTCCGGGCATGTGGATGGCATTGGACACGTGACACACTTCGCGCAGATCGGGGAAAGCTGGGAATTGCGCGTGATGGCGCCTCCAGGCTTGGCAAAATTTCTGGCCTACAAAGGCTCCATCACCGTCAACGGCGTCAGCCTCACGGTCAATCGCATTGCCGACGTCGCCCACCAAGACCCCGCGCAGGCAGGCTGTGAAGGACGCCAGACGCAAGGATGTTGATGCACGAGCGCAATTGGCAGCCGAAGAGCGAGTCCTTGATGCACTTGTCGGTGCAACCTCATCGCAGGTGACCCGCGAGAGCT
>CAIOLZ010000341.1 GCA_903859265.1 uncultured beta proteobacterium | reverse complement strand
CGGTGGCACGGGTTCAGGGCGCAGCCCTGGGCGGTGGTGTCGGGCTGGCTTGCGCGTGCGACATGGCAATCGCCGCAGACAACGCCAATTTCACCATCAGCGAAGCCAAGTTCGGCATCCTGCCCGCGGTGATTGGACCTTATGTCACCAATGCGATTGGCAAGCGCCACGCCAAAGCTCTCGCGCTAACCACCCGGCGCATCAATGCACAGCAAGCGCTGGCCATCGGACTGGTGCAAGAGGTCGTGGCACTGGACGCGCTGGACGCCGCAGTGGATGCGACCGTGCAAAGCCTGCTGGCCGGTAGCCCCAATGCGCAGCGCGAAATCAAGGCGCTGTTTGCACAACTCGAAGTTGGCCCGATAACCGCCGAAGTGCGCGAACTCACGGCACAAACCATCAGCCGTGTACGTGGCACACCAGAAGCCCGCGAAGGTTTTTCCGCGTTCCTGGAAAAACGTCCCCCCAGCTGGATTCCACAATGACCGCCGGTACTCTCATCCACGCCCCGGTGCTGGTCGTGGGCGCTGGCATCATGGGCGCCGGGATTGCGCAGGTTGCTGCCCAGGCAGGCCATACGGTCATGCTGTATGACACCCGCGAAGGCGCGGCTGACGCTGCGATCGTGCAACTCCGTAAATCCCTGGACGCCCTGGTCGCCAAAGGAAAACTCGATGCGAGCGCTGTTGCACAAACGCTGTCGCGCATCCAGCCCATCAGCACGCTGGATGAAGCGTCGTCGGCGCAGTGCGTGATCGAGGCCATTGTTGAAAAACTCGACGCCAAGCGCGGCCTGTTTTCCGCTCTGGAGCGCATCGTCAGCGCCGACTGTGTGCTGGCCACGAATACCTCGTCGATCTCCGTGACCGCCATTGCCAACGGACTGCAGCACCCGGCGCGCCTGGTTGGCATGCATTTTTTCAACCCTGTTCCGGTCATGAAACTGGTGGAGGTGGTGTCAGGGTTACACACGGACACAGCGGTGGCCCAGGCGGTATTCGATTTGTCGAAACGCTGGGGAAAGACGCCGGTGCATGCGCGCTCGACGCCCGGCTTCATCGTGAACCGGATCGCGCGGCCGTTTTATGCCGAAACACTGGCACTGCTCAACGAGTCTGGCGCGACGCAGGCAGCAACTCCAGCGGTTTTGGACGCCTGCATGCGCGCAGCGGGCTTTCGCATGGGCCCGTGCGAATTAATGGACCTGATCGGACACGACACCAACTTCGCAGTAACACAGTCGGTTTACGAGGCGAATTTTTACGATAAGCGCTACCTGCCCTCCATGGTGCAGCGTGACATGGTGGATGGCGGCTTACTGGGTCGCAAAAGCGGGCGCGGCTTTTATCGCTACGGCGAGAAAGGATCAACATTAGCTAGCGGAGTGGCAACGACCCAAGAGGCATCGGCGGCAAATTCGCCCGCTTTGCTAGCAGAGCGCTTCGCCACGCTTTTGCCCGAGTCACCCGTGTTGCATGGCAAGGGCCCGGTGGCACAGCGAATCGCCACCGCGCTGGAAGCGGCGCAACGCAATTTCACACGCGCAGCAGACAGCGACTGGATCGGGCTGGATCTGGGCAACGGCCAGTTGCGGCTGACCGACGGGCGAACCGCCAGCGAAATTCGCAGCACGAGCGCTATTCCCAACATCGCCGTGTTCGACCTGTGCATCGCAGGGCCGTCGGGCAAAGCCGCTGCGGCCTCTGACGCCACACCACCGGCTCTGGCGTGGGCGATCGGCACAAGCGAAGCGCAAGACGCCCAAGCCACAACAGGCTGGACTGCACAAGTCCATGACTGGCTGCAGTTGCTGGGATTTGCACCCTGCCGCGTCGCCGACACCCCGGCTCTGGTCGTGGCCCGAACGCTGGCCATGCTGATCAACGAGGCGGCCGACGCGGTACAGCAAAACGTCTGCACGGAATCCGGCGCCAATGACGCCATGAAACTCGGCGTCAACTACCCGGCCGGTCCGTTTGAGTGGCTGGCCCAATGGGATGTGCATGCCGTGTGCCGCCTGCTGGACGCGCTCGATCAGCATTACCGGGGTGAGCGCTACCGCGTCAGTCCCTGGCTGCGTCAACGCATGTGGAGCACACCCAAGCTATGAAATTCAAAGACTTTTATGCCGGCCAGGTCATCGAAGCCGGCCCCTACACGCTGACCCAGGACGAGGTTTTGCAATTTGCGCGGGCCTATGACCCGCAGTGGTTTCACACGGACGTGGAAGCCGCGAAAGGCAGCCGGTTTGGCGGCCTGATTGCCAGCGGCTGGCACACCTGCGGCGTGGCGATGCGGCTGATCGCCGACGCTGCCTTGAAAGGCTCTGAATCCTTTGCATCACCCGGCCTGGCGTACATCAAGTGGCCCCACCCGGTGCGCCCCACCGACACGCTGCGGGTTCGCGCCACAGTACTGGAGGTGCGCACTTCCAAAAGCCAGACGTCCATGGGCATATTGCGCTGGCGCTGGCAGCTCTTCAACGCCGCTCAAATTGAAGTGCTCGACCTCGAAGCCACCAGCCTGTTTGACCTAGCTCCACCCGCATTAGAAAAACCATGAACCACGCCTATATTTGCGACGCGATCCGCACCCCTTTCGGACGATATGGCGGCGCCTTGTCGTCCATACGCACCGATGATTTGGGCGCCATCCCGATCCGCGCATTGATGCAACGAAACCCCCGCGTGGACTGGGCCGCCGTAGGTGACGTGATTTACGGTTGCGCCAACCAGGCGGGCGAGGACAACCGCAACGTCGCCCATATGAGCAGCTTGCTTGCCGGCCTGCCGATCGATGTGCCGGGAGCCACCGTGAACCGGCTGTGTGGCTCCGGGCTGGACGCTATCGGCAGCGCCGCGCGCGCCATCAAAAGCGGCGAGACGCAGTTGATGATTGCCGGCGGCGTGGAGAGCATGAGCCGTGCACCCTTTGTCATGCCCAAAGCGGATTCCGCATTCAGCCGCAGCAACGCGGTTTACGACACCACGATTGGCTGGCGTTTCATCAACCCGTTAATGAAGGCCCAGTACGGCGTGGACAGCATGCCCGAGACGGCTGAAAACGTCGCCACCGACTACGGCATTGAGCGCGAGGCGCAAGACCGCATGGCACTTGCAAGCCAGAAAAATGCCCTGGCGGCCCAAAAGGCCGGCCACTTTGCACGCGAAATTGTGGGCGTCTCCATCCCCCAGAAGAAGGGCGATGCGCTGCTGGTCGATGCCGATGAGCATCCGCGTGACACCAGCCTGGAAGCACTCTCCAAGCTCAAAGGCGTAGTGCGCCCCGACGGCAGCGTGACCGCGGGCAATGCGAGTGGCGTCAACGACGGTGCCTGTGCCGTATTGCTCGCCGACGAAGCCAGCGCCGCACGCTATCAGCTCACGCCGCGCGCGCGCGTGGTTGGCATGGCCACGGCCGGCGTCGCACCGCGCATCATGGGCATAGGCCCGGCACCAGCCACGCAAAAAGTGTTGGCCCAAACCGGGCTGACGTTAGTGGACATGGATGTGATCGAACTCAACGAAGCCTTCGCCGCCCAGGGACTGGCAGTGCTGCGTCTTTTGGGCCTGCAGGACGATGACGCGCGTGTCAATGCCTGGGGTGGCGCGATTGCGCTAGGGCACCCGCTGGGCGCATCAGGCGCACGCCTGGCCACCACTGCCATCAACCGGCTGCACACCAGCGGCGGTCGCTACGCCTTGTGCACCATGTGTATCGGCGTCGGGCAAGGAATTGCGCTGGTACTCGAGCGCTGCAACTAAGCTGCGGCTGGCGCATCAGCATCGCCAACGCATTTGGCAGCGAGGGTTCGACCCGGCTTAATCAAGACGGGCAGATGGGCCTGCAATGGTTCGGCGCTCCGCGCCACTAAACGGTCTGCTTGCGGAGGCTGCGGCTCGCACCGACGCTTTAACGGCGTGGTCACCGGGCGACAGCTTGAAAATCGCAACCGTCTCGACAAGTTCCCCTGCCTGGGATTTCAGGCTGCTCGCAGCTGCAGCCATTTGCTCGACCAACGCTGCGTTTTGCTGGGTTGCATGGTCCATTTGCGAGACGGCCTCGCCAACCTGTGCAACCCCGGCGGCCTGCTCGCTGCTGGCGGAACTGATTTCGCCCACCAGATCACTCACCCTGCGGATGGCATTGACCACCTCCGTCATGGTTGTTCCAGCCTCATCCACCAGAACGGTTCCGTGCTCCACTTTTTCAACGCTGGCGTTGATCAGGTGTTTGATTTCCTTGGCCGCATCGGCGCTGCGTCCAGCAAGCAATCGCACTTCGCTCGCCACCACGGCAAAGCCACGCCCCTGCTCGCCCGCGCGCGCAGCTTCCACCGCGGCATTGAGCGCGAGGATGTTGGTCTGAAACGCAATGCCGTCGATCACGCCGATGATTTCGGAAATTTTTCTGGACGAATGCGTGATCTCCTTCATGGTGTCCACCACGCGCCCCACCACTTCACCACCGCGCACCGCCACCGATGAGGCGCTGGACGCAAGCTGGTTGGCCTGGCGGGCGTTGTCCGCGTTGTGGCGCACCTGGGAACTCAGCTCTTCCATGGACGATGCGGTTTCTTCCAGTGAACTGGCCTGGCTTTCGGTGCGCGCCGACAGGTCCTGATTACCGTGTGCAATTTCCGCGCTGGCTGTGGCAACGCTGTCGGAGCCATGCCGCACGTTGGACACGACCTCGGCGAGGCTTGACTGCATCGCTTTGAGATTGGCAAGTAACTGACCCAATTCGTCGTTTCGCTTGACGTCAATGTTGGCGCTGAGATTGCCGGATGCAATCTGGCGCGCCAGCGCATTGGCGTCACGCAAAGGCCCGGTAATGGATCCCGCAAGAAACCATCCGATCAATAGGCTCAGACTCAGGCTAGCAACGCCCAGTGCAATCAGGAGCGTTTTGGCCGATTCGGAATTGGCTTCGATTTGCTTGCCGTAGGCATCAATCCGGTCGCGCTGGTATTGCACGATATCGGCAATCTTTCCAAGGTAAATCTTGGAGCTGGGCGTGAATTTTTCATCCAGCAGCTTGTTGGCTTCGTCAAGCTTGCCATCCTTCTTCAGGGCAATCACCTGGTCACGGGCCGCTATATAGGCTTTGCGGGCGTCAGAAAGCTCTGCATACAGACGTTTTTCTTCGGTGGATCGCATCAGCGACTCCAGCTCCTTTTGGTACCCGACGGCGGCCTTGGTGGTCAGCTCCTGATCCTCCCTGAAAAACTCGACCAGGGATGGATCACTGCTTCGTGCAATAGCAGACGTGCGGCGCACCCCTGCATTACTGGTTCCGGATAAATCCGCGGCGATTCGTTCAGCACGCAAAGGCTCGGCCATCATGCTTCTGACCGAAGCGTCCATCTCGCTCAGGCGTCCAATTGCCAGAACACTGGAAAACAAAGTCAGCGCCAAAACAAGCGCAAAACCAATCCCCAAACGCTTGCTGACCGGCAAATTTGCAAAATATTCAAGCACAGTGTGCTCCTTCCTGGATGTTCGAGGCATAACCACGCTACAAGTGTCTGCCGCTGATTGGTACAAATGCTATCAGCAGGGAACCATCAGGCGAATGTGCCCGCCAAATAGTTTTCGGCAAATGCCACATACCAGTCCAGACAGCCGGCATTGGCCATCGCATCCCGGTTAATCACCTTTTCCAGGGGCTGGCCGAGCAGCAATTTCTTGATCGGGAGCTCCTGTTTTTTACCGCTCAGGGTGCGGGGGATTTCGGCGACCTGAAAGATGGCGTTGGGCACAAAGCGCGGGGACAAGGCCGTGCGAATCGCCTGATTGAGTTTGTCGCGCAGGGTGGCATCCAGAATCAATCCGTCACGCAACACCACAAATAGCGGCATATAGCTCTCGCGACCCAGGTATTCGAGATCCACCACCATGCTGTCCTGCACCTCCGGCAAGGCTTCTACCGCGCTGTACAACTCGCTGGTGCCCATGCGCAGGCCGTGGCGATTGATGGTGGCATCGCTGCGGCCATAAATGATGCAGTAACCACCCGGCGTAATACGCAACCAGTCGCCATGGCGCCAGATCGCACCGGCATCCGCGGGCGCATCGCCACCGCCGGGTTTGCGACCCAGCCCCGGGGGATACATCTCGAAATAGCTGCTCAGGTAGCGTTTGCCGTCAGTGTCCCCCCACAAGTACAGCGGCATGCTGGGAATGGGTTGGGTGCACACCAGCTCACCCACCTCATCCACCACGCTTTGACCCTGCTCGTTCCAGGCCTCGACCGCACAACCCAGCAGGCGGCATTGCATATGCCCGGGCACCTGCGGCAATTCGCGATTTCCGCCAATAAAGGCGCCGGCAAAGTCCGTACCACCAGAAATATTGCACCACCAGATGTCACCCAATGCGGTAGCAGCGCCGGCGCCGTGCGCATCCGCAATACGCCGAAACTGCTCGGTACCCCAGCGCTGCGCTTCCTCGCTCAAGGGCGAACCAGTGGTTCCCAAAGCCCGCACGGCGCTGAGGTCGCCACACTGCGTGAGGTCAAGCCCGGCTTTCATGCAATTGGCAAAGAATGCAGCGCCCGCGCCCAAAAAT
>CAIOLZ010000340.1 GCA_903859265.1 uncultured beta proteobacterium | reverse complement strand
CCGGACCCCAGTAAAGCGCTGAGCGACGGGCCGAATGCCGTGCCTTTGCGTCACATGAAGGCGTTGCTGGAAACGCTGGTGGCACTGGATTACGTCACCAAAAAAACCCCCTTTCTGGAGAATAGTTTTAGCTAATGCCAGCACCCCTGCGAATGCAAAAAATTTCCGGTTTGTTTATTTGATTTTGAAAGAAAAGCAATGAGCGCAATAGTTGATATCGTCGGTCGCGAAATTCTGGACTCCCGTGGCAACCCCACCGTGGAGTGCGACGTTTTGCTGGAGTCCGGCACCATGGGGCGGGCAGCAGTGCCCAGCGGCGCCTCGACCGGTTCGCGTGAGGCCATCGAATTGCGTGATGGCGACAAACGCCGTTACCTGGGCAAAGGCGTGCTCAAGGCCGTGGAGTACATCAACACCGAAATTTCCGAGGCTGTGCTTGGTCTGGACGCCTCTGAACAGGCATTTTTGGACAAGACCCTGATCGATCTGGACGGGACCGAAAACAAATCGCGCCTGGGCGCCAACGCCATGCTGGCGGTTTCCATGGCTGTGGCGCGCGCCGCAGCCGAGGAATCCGGCCTGCCGCTGTACCGCTACTTCGGCGGCATGTCTGCAGTGCAAATGCCGGTTCCCATGATGAACGTCATCAATGGTGGCGAGCACGCCAACAATAACCTCGACCTGCAGGAACTGATGATCATTCCCGTAGGCGCACCGAGCTTTCGGGAAGCATTGCGTTACGGCGCCGAAGTATTTCATGCCCTCAAAAAGATTTTGCATGACAAAGGCATCAGCACCGCGGTGGGCGACGAAGGTGGCTTCGCACCCAATGTGCCCAACCATGAGGCGGCGATTCAGATGATTCTGGAGGCCATTGACAAAGCCGGTTATGTGGCCGGGGAGCAAATTGCACTGGGCCTGGACTGCGCAGCCTCCGAGTTCTACAAGGACGGAAAATATGTGCTTGAGGGTGAAGGGCTGACGCTCGACGCTCAGGAATGGACCAATATTTTGGCTACCTGGGTTGACAAATATCCCATCATCAGCATCGAAGACGGTATGGCCGAGGGTGACTGGGACGGCTGGAAATTGCTGACCGATCGCCTGGGTAAAAAAGTACAAATCGTGGGCGATGACTTGTTCGTGACCAACACCAAAATTCTCAAAGAAGGTATCGACAAAGGCATTGCCAACTCGATCCTCATCAAGATCAACCAGATCGGCACCCTGACCGAAACTTTCGCAGCCATTGAGATGGCCAAGCGCGCCGGCTACACCGCCGTGATCAGCCACCGTTCCGGCGAGACCGAGGACAACACGATTGCCGATATCGCCGTAGGCACCAACGCGGGTCAGATCAAGACCGGATCGTTGAGCCGTTCAGACCGTATGTCCAAGTACAACCAGTTGCTGCGCATCGAAGAGGACTTGGGAGACGTCGCCGTCTATCCCGGCCGCGCCGCGTTTTACAACCTGCGCTGACTGCTTCAACGCGCCGGGCCGCACTGAATCATGGCAAAACGTTTGGTAACCCTGCTGCTGATCGCACTGCTGGCGGCATTGCACGCACAGTTGTGGTTCGGCCGCGGCAGCGTGCCCAACGTTGCCAGGTTGCAACGTGAGATTGAAGAAAAGCGCCTGAGCAACGCGCAAGCTTCGCTTGCCAACGAACGTTTGTCAGCGGAAATCAATGACCTGCGAGAGGGCCTGGAAATTGTTGAAGAAAAGGCCCGTGGTGATTTGGGTATGGTCAAAAACAACGAGATCTTCGTTCAAATCGCGAAGTAAATTGGCGGCCGGGTTATCCTTCCGATGACCATTCAGAAAATTGCTGTTGTGGGTGCCCCGGAGAGCGGAGCGACAGCGCTTTGCGAGGCACTCGAGCGACGGCTCCATGGCGTCGATCACGCCACACCAACAGCGGTGCAGGTTTTGGATTTGCAGGCATTGGTGGCCGCTGTGGTGGCGGACCTGTTTTTTTCTGACGATTCCCTTTATGCCGAAGCCATCCAAAACCTTGCCGGCAACACGCTTACTTTGCTCACCGGACTTGATGGTGCACACCATCTGCATGCAAAAAGGCGCACCATCGACTGGACCACATCACACGCCGCTGCGCGATTGCAGCGGCGCATAGACCAGGGCATGCGCGCGGCACTGGCGTCGCATGGCGTGTCCTATTGCTGCGTTTACGGGAGCCCGGACGCCCGCGTTGAAGCGGCATTGCAGGCACTGGCATTTGCCAATGCGGCAACACTGGAAAGCAAACCGACAGGTTGGTGCTGGAGTTGCGAAAAATGTTCGGATGCGGCCTGCGAACACCAATTGTTTAGTCGGCTGATAGCGCAGTCCGCAATACGCTCTTACTGAACGTCGTCCGCGCTTGCAACGCGCTGCAACGGATCTATAAAAAGCTGCGCCGCGTCAACCGGATCAAATCGGTATTGCTGCGAGCAGAACTCGCAAGCGACCTCAATCTCGCCGCGCTCGGCGATGATGCTTTCGGCTTCAGTCGCACCGAGGCCGACGATCATGCGACCCACCCGTTCACGACTGCAACTGCAGGAAAACCGGGGCACCGGATCACCCTTCACGCTGGCAAATCGGGTCAGTTTTTCCTCCCAGAAAAGTCGCCTCAGGATGGTTTCAACATCCAGGGTCAACAATTCCTCCCGCTTGAGCGAGGATGCCAGGATTGCAATCCGGTTGTAGTGCTCGTTGAGCCCAATGGCATCTTCATTTTCCTTGGAGACCATGCTGCCAGCCAGATTTCCCGACCCCGCCATGGGCAGGCGCTGAATGAGCAGCCCTGCCGCCACCGACGCATCGGCAGCGAGCACCAGGGTTGTGTCGAGTTGCTCGCTTTGCAGCATATAGTGCTCAAGTACCGCACTGAGTTTTTCAATCGGCTGGGCCTGATCATCGAACAATGGAACCACGCCCTGGTAAGGCTGCTGACCCGGAAACTTGGTGTTGGGATCGAGCGTTATCGCGCAGCGCCCGAGATTGCCCTCATTCACCATCTGGCTCAAAGTAGCCCGCTCCGCTACCTCGGCACCAATGCTGGCGGTGGCACGCAAGGCGAGGTCGGACTGCACTTCGACCACGGCGAGCTTCACCGGACCATGGCCAAATATCTGCAACACCAAAGCTCCATCGAATTTGATATTGGCCTGCATGAGACAGGCCGCAGCTGTCATTTCCCCCAGCATGTCACGCACCGGTGGCGGGTAGGCAATTGCATTGCTGTTGGATGCCCGGCGTTGCAGGACTTGCGTCCATGCATCGGTCAAACGCACCAGCGCCCCGCGTACCGGTAAACCGTCAAATAGAAACTTGTGCAGTTCGGACATATCAAGCTCCCACCTTGTGCAGCCCCAGACGGAATCGCTTGGCGTTTTCCCGGTAGTGCTCGGCGCTTCTCAAAAGACCCTGTTTCTGCTCTTCGGTCAATTCCCGCACCACCTTGGCCGGGCTGCCCATGATCATTGAACCGTCTGGAAACTCCTTGCCTTCTGTCACCAGCGAGCCCGCGCCGACCAGGCAAGCCTTGCCGATTTTCGCCCCGTTCAAAACGATGGCGCCGATGCCGATGAGTGAGCCATCCCCGATCGTGCAGCCGTGCAACATCACTTTGTGACCGACGGTCACGTTTTCACCCACGTGAATGGGCTTGCCCATATCGGCATGCAACACGCTGCAGTCCTGAATGTTTGAGCCTTTGCCGACGTAAATGGTTTCGGTGTCGCCCCTAATGACGGTACCAAACCAAATGCTTACCTG
>CAIOLZ010000339.1 GCA_903859265.1 uncultured beta proteobacterium | reverse complement strand
GCCCTGGCCGATTCGCCCGGGCATGGCCATTGGCAGGCACTTTGCGAAAACGGATATGGCGGCGCGGCGGGACTGTTTAGCGTTGTCCTGGATGAACGATTTGACCGAAACCAGTCTGACGCGTTCTGCGACGCGCTGAAGTTGTTCAGACTGGGCTACAGCTGGGGTGGGCCTGTGAGCCTCGTCGTACCCTACGACTTGACAGAAATGCGAGCGCAATGGCCGGCGCATATCGCCAGAGGCACGCTGGTTCGCTTCAGTGTTGGTCTGGAGCACGTACAGGATTTGCAGGACGACATAGCGCAGGCGCTGCGCTTGCTGCGCTGAAAGTCTTAGTGACTATGTCCCAGTTGCCCGATTACGAAGCGCCGCCGCCCTACGTTCCCCCTCCGTCGGAGGCACCTGATAAAACGATTGTCAGCCTTGCGCTCCAGCATCCATTTTCATGGCTTGCAAAGGGCTGGCAGGACGCGCGGGCAGAACCCGCTATCAGTGCTTTTTATGGCACCGCCTTCTGTCTGATGGCGATCATTTTGCGCCTGGTATTTCGCTCCAAACCCGAGTACACCATGTCGATTGCCTCCGGCTGTTTGCTGGTGGGCCCATTCCTGGCAATGGGCTTGTACGAGGTCAGCCGTCGCCGTCAAGCGGGCTTGCCTGCCGAACTGGGGGCATCGATCACCTGCTGGGACAGTCACCTCAAAAGCATGGGCATGCTGGTGCTGGTGCTCATCGTGCTGGAACTCCTGTGGGGGCGTGCATCCCTGGTCGTCTTTGCCGTTTTTTTTAATACGGGAATGCCATCGACCGCCGGTGTTATCGACGCCATTTTCAATCCTGAAAATTTGGAATTCGTGGCTGCTTATTGCATCGTCGGCGGGGGATTCGCGGTTTTGGTTTTTTCCATATCGGCCGTGTCTATCCCCATGATTCTGGACCGGGATACGGATGCCATCTCGGCCGCTATCACCAGCCTTGAAGTGGTGTTCGTCAACACCTTTGTGATGGCACTTTGGGGCATGTTGATTGCACTTTTGGTGGGGCTGGCGCTGCTCACACCTTGGTCCAGTGGTTTGCTGCTGGTGGGGCCCTTGCTGGGATACGCCAGTTGGCACGCCTATCGGGGTGCGGTCGAGTGGCCGGTAGGGGATGTTACAGTCGCGTGAATTAACGAAAGCACACTTTGGCAACACCCAATTACGGATACGAAAAACGTCAGAAAGAGCTGGCCAAGAAAAAGAAAAAGGAAGAAAAGCTCAAGAACAAGGCCGACCGAAAACCCGATGACGGCACTCCTAATGACGCTGCCGAGCAAGCTGCCTCCGATGGCGGTCCAAGCCCGTTGGCAGATGGCGGCAGCGCCGCTGGCTAATGCAGCCGGTCAGAGCAGGGTTTTGGCTACTGCTAGCATTGCTGCCATGCTGTGGTCGGTTGGCGTCATTGTGACCGCAGACCCGTATTGGCTAAAGTTGCGCTGCATCGACTGCAGGTAAACCGGGTCGTAGTGTTGGGTTAATAATTCTTCCACCACGGGCTCCAGATTGCCCTGTAGCACTTTCTCCTTCCATGCCGCGACCGTTGCCTTGCCCCGGAACTCTGCCAGGATGTCCAGACGGTTGCAAAAATATGTTGAATCTTTGACCAGGTAGTCATAGTCCTCCAGCAGCAATGCCACGCGCGCGGCAACTGGCAGGCATAGGTCGAAGCAAGCACTGGTGCGCATTTTTTCAATCAGCGCGGTGGGCACCGATACGTTGCCCACTTTCTTGCTTTCGCTTTCAACGAACACGGGACGTCCGGCATCAAAATGTCTGAGCGCATCCCACACCAGCGTGTCAAAACCTTTTTGTGTGGGCTGATTCACGCCGGGAATGGCGCCTAGCACTGAACTTCTGTGCTTTGCCAGGTCCTCCAGATCCAGCACCTGGGCACCCAGGGTTTTGAGCGCATGCAACAGGCGTGTCTTGCCGGAGCCTGTGGTGCCGCAGATGACGCGCAAATCCAAAGCGCTGACAATTTTCGGAATATCTGCCACCACGGCGGCACGAAACGCTTTGTAGCCGCCTTCCACCAGCGTCGCTTTGAAACCAATCTGGTCCAGGATCAAAGATAGCGAACCGCTGCGTTTGCCACCGCGCCAGCAATAGGCCACGGGTTTCCAGTCGCGCGGTTTGTTGACCACTTCGCGTTCCAGATGCATGGCGATATTGCGGGCGGCGATTGCGGCACCACGCTTCTTGGCCTCGAACGCATTGACCTGCTTGTACATGGTGCCAATGTCGATGCGCTGCTGGTTGTTGAGAGTCGGCCAGTTGACGGCGCCGGGCAGGTGGTCCTCGGCATATTCGTCTTCGGTACGTGCGTCGATGATGGTGTCGTATTCGTGCAGTTGCGCCATCAGATTCTGGGCGCTGATAGTGATTAATGGCATGGACAGGCGATCAGGGAAGCAGTCGTTTTAGCGCGGGCCAAACGTTGTTCAGGATGGTGGGGTGGGCGGCTTCCACCGGATGGATGCGATCGGCCTGAAAAAGCGTTTCGGCGTTGGGAGCGTCGGCAATGCCCTTGAGCAAAAATGGCACCAGGGCGGATTTGGTTTCGCGGGCAACGGAGGCAAAAGTCTCAAAAAACTGCTTTGTGTAATCCTGTCCGTAGTTGGGCGGAACCTGCATGCCAATCAGCAACACCTTGGCACCCGCTGCTTGAGCGGTTTCGGCCATGACTTTCAGGTTGTTTCGGGTCGCCCCCAGCGGCAGTCCGCGCAGCGCGTCGTTGCCGCCGAGTTCAATCACCACGATCGTCGGTTTGTGCTGGGCCAGCAACGCGGGCAGGCGGTTAAGGCCTCCTGCGGTGGTATCGCCGCTGATACTCGCATTGACCACTTGAACACCGTGTTTTTCGGTGGCCAGGCGTTCCTGCAAAAGGGCTACCCAGCCGGTACCGCGTTTGAGGCCATATTCGGCACTGAGCGAATCGCCAATCACCACAATGCCGGGTGCGGTACCCGGTCGGCTACCGCCGTCAGCGCTCGCAGCCCATGCCCCGCCAAGGCTGAGTATTAACAGAAGCGCGCTACAGTGTCGGCGAACCAACGGGAACGCAATGTCAGATTCAATCATTTCAGTCGAGCATGTTTATAAGGCGGTAACGGATTCCACCGGGACGCTGGAGATTCTGCGTGACATCGATTTTGCACTCAAAGCCCGTGAGACCGTGGCCATCGTTGGCGCATCGGGTTCGGGCAAGAGCACGCTGTTGTCCATCATTGCCGGACTGGATACGCCCACAAGCGGCACGGTGCGTCTGGACTCTGAGGACATTTTTGCCCTCACGGAAGACCAGCGCGCGGCCTTGCGCGCGCGCCGTGTGGGCTTCGTGTTCCAGAGTTTTCAGCTTTTGGCGAACCTGACGGCGCTGGAGAATGTCATGCTGCCGCTGGAGCTGGATGGCCGAAAGGATGCGCGCTCACTGGCGACCGATATGCTCAAACGCGTCGGCCTAGAGACACGCTTGCAGGCCTATCCCCGGGTTTTGTCGGGGGGTGAGCAGCAGCGGGTTGCGTTGGCCCGCGCGTTTGTGGTGCATCCCGCCGTTTTGTTGGCGGATGAGCCCACTGGTAGTTTGGACTTTGCGACCGGCGAGAAAATCATGGCGCTGATGTTTGACCTCAACCGCGCGTTGGGCACAACGCTGGTGCTGGTGACCCACGACCTCGCGATCGCTGACCGGTGCGAGCGGCGTATCACAATCGAAGCTGGCAGGGTTGTCGCTTAAAACGATAATCAGGGGATGGCATCCCCAAAAGTACTTTTCGGTTTTCATGCCCTTGGCGTTCGGCTCAAAACAGCGCCCCAATCCATCATTGAGGTCTATTACGAACCAACGCGGCGCGACGCGCGCATGCGCCAGTTCATGGAAAAGGTGGTTGAGGCCGGTATCAAAATCGTCGAATCCGACGGCTTGCGGCTCTCCAAATTGGCCGGTAACCATGGTCATCAGGGCGTGGCGGCGCGGGTGCACGAAGTCAAGCAAGTCCACTCGCTCGACGAATTGCTGGAGCGGCTCGAGGCTGCCAACGCCGTGCTGGCTGTGGATCAGCGCACCCAGCCTCTGATCCTGGTACTCGATGGGGTCACCGATCCACACAACCTGGGGGCCTGCCTGCGTGTTGCTGATGGTGCGGGCGCGCATGCGGTGATCGCTCCAAAAGACCATGCGGCGGGCATCAACGCGACGGTGGCCAAGGTCGCCAGCGGAGCCGCCGAAACCGTTCCCTATTTCATGGTGACCAACTTGGCACGCACCCTGAACGAACTCAAGGAGCGCAACATCTGGATCATCGGCACCAGCGATGCCGCACCGGAAACGCTTTACGAAGCGGACCTGTTGGGCCCGGTTGCCTTGGTGCTGGGCGCGGAGGGCGACGGCATGCGCCAGCTCACGGCCAAAACCTGCGACCAGTTGGTCAGCATTCCGATGCAGGGCGCGGTGGAGAGTCTGAACGTGTCGGTTGCCAGTGGTGTCTGCCTGTATGAGGCACTGCGCCAGCGTCAGACACGATCAGACCCAGCCTAGCCATCCCAGAACGCCACCCACGCTGAGCAGCCATAACAGGTGAATTTTTGTGCGCCAGCACAGCAGGGTGACGATCGCGGTCAGCAACCAGGGCCGCCAGTTTTCCGTCGGCAAACCATGACTGGCCGCCAAAATCCAGCCCGTTGATGCGAGCAGCGCGACCACCACCGGCACCATGCCTTGCTTGAACGCGCGAACCGCTTGCCGGTCCTTGTTTTTGTGGCCCCAACGTGCCGCAGCTACGGTGAGTGTGGTGCTCGGCAGGAGTATTGCGGTCAGACACAGTACCACTCCGAGCAGTCCCAGGGGCCAGGCTTTGACGCCCATCGCCGCACCGCCCGCCGCATTGACGCCGATATTCCAGCCGACCAATGCGACAAACAGCACATTGGGCCCAGGCGCCGCCTGGGCCAGGGCAATACTGGAATTGAACTGCGCGTTGCTCAACCAGAGCTGCTCCGACACCAGATAGCGATGCATCTCGGGTGCGGTCGTGATTGCGCCGCCAATTGCCAGCAGCGATAGGGCCAGAAAGTGGGTAACGAGGTCGAACCAGTCACCCGGGCTCAGGGAGGAAATCATGGCCCGTTACTCTCCGCTGCCCCTTGGTATTCTGGCAATTTTCCGAGTTGATGAAACGCCCACAGGCAAGCCAGTCCGCCGATGCCCAGAATGACCCAAAGCAGCCGGACGTGTAAAAGCGCGACGGTAACGTAGGTGACCACCGCGATGCCAATGCACGCGGGCATCCCCATCACGTTTTCTTTCCAGGTCTTGACAAGTTTGATACCGGTGGCGGTGATCAGGCCCGCCGCAACCGCGCCCATGCCACGCAACGCACCCTGCACCGGTGCCAAATCCGAGATGCCTGCAAAGACGAGGGCGATCAGCAATACG
>CAIOLZ010000338.1 GCA_903859265.1 uncultured beta proteobacterium | reverse complement strand
TTCATGAAGATCGTGTCCCTGGCCCCTGAAGTTTTGTAAGGACCGGCTATGAACAAGATTCGCAAAGGCGACGAAGTCATTGTTATCGCGGGCCGCGATAAAGGTAAGCGCGGAACCATCGCGCTGCGCAAAGACGATTCCCATGTGGTGGTCGAGGGTGTCAATCTGGTGAAGAAGCACACCAAGCCCAACCCCATGAAGGGTGTTACTGGCGGCATCGTTGAAAAGACCATGCCCATTCACCAGTCGAATGTGGCAATTTTCAATGCTGCAACCGGCAAGGCAGATCGCGTGGGCATTAAATTGCTGGCTGACGGTAAGCGTGTTCGCGTTTACAAGTCCAGCGGCGAAGAAATCAAGGTGGCTTAAACATGGCACGTCTTCAACAACATTACCGCGAAAAAGTCGCACCTGAGCTGACAGCCAAGTTTGGCTACAGTCTCCCATGCAGGTGCCCCGTCTGACCAAGATCACGCTGAATATGGGTGTGAGCGAAGCGGTTGCAGACAAGAAGGTCATGGACCACGCGGTTAGCGACCTGACCAAGATTGCAGGCCAGAAGCCGGTGGTCACGAAGTCGAAGAAGGCGATTGCCGGATTCAAGATTCGTGAAGGGCAGGCGATTGGTTGCATGGTGACTTTGCGTGGCGTTCAGATGTATGAATTCCTCGATCGCTTTGTCACCGTGGCTTTGCCCCGTGTTCGCGACTTTCGTGGTATTTCCGGTCGTGCATTCGACGGCCGCGGAAATTACAACATCGGCGTGAAAGAGCAAATCATTTTTCCTGAAATTGAATACGACAAAGTGGATGCTTTGCGCGGACTCAATATCAGCATCACGACGACTGCAAAGACGGACGAAGAGGCCAAGGCGCTCCTCGCTGGCTTCCGCTTCCCGTTCAAGAACTGAGGTGACCCGTGGCTAAAATGGCTTTAATCGAGCGCGAGCTCAAGCGCGACAAGTTGGCAGCTAAGTACGCTAAGAAGTATGCCGAGCTCAAGGCAATCGCCGGCGACGCGAAGCGCACCGATGACGAGCGCGCAGTTGCCCGTCTTGGTTTGCAGAAGCTCCCCCGCAACGCAAACCCCACACGCCAGCGTAATCGCTGTTCCATAACCGGTCGTCCTCGCGGCACATTCCAGCACTTCGGTCTGGGTCGTGCCAAGATTCGTGAAATGGCTTTTGCCGGTGAAATTCCCGGCATCGTCAAGGCCAGCTGGTAAGCGACAGGAGAATCCAATATGAGTATGAGTGATCCAATCGCCGACCTGCTGACCCGCATTCGCAATGCGCAAATGGTCGCCAAGACATCGGTGTCGGTGCCTTCTTCCAAGGTGAAGATTGCAATCGCGCAGGTCTTGAAAGAAGAGGGCTATATCGATGGCTTCAAGGTTTCCACCGAAGGTGGCAAGTCTGAGCTCGAAATAGCGTTGAAATACTATGCCGGCCGTCCCGTCATTGAGCGCATCGAACGCGTGAGCCGTCCCGGTTTGCGCGTGTACCGCGGCAGTGATGCAATTCCCCAAGTCCAGAACGGACTTGGCGTGGCCATCGTAACGACGCCAAAAGGTGTCATGACTGATCGCAAAGCGCGCGCTACCGGTGTCGGTGGTGAAGTGCTTTGTTATGTCGCCTAACCCTGCAAGGAGAAACTAATATGTCCCGTGTAGGCAAGTTACCCGTATCCGTGCCCGCTGGCGTCGAAGTGGCGGTCAAAGAAGAGCAAATCAGTGTCAAGGGCGCTGGTGGCTTGTTGCAGTTGTCTCAAAATCGTCTGGTCAAGGTGACCAGCGAAGGTGGCAAATTGAGCTTCGTGCCTGCCAATGATTCCCGTGAAGCGGATGCCATGTCCGGCACCATGCGTCAGTTGGTGAACAACATGGTGGTTGGCGTGTCCAAGGGCTTTGAGAAAAAGCTCAGCCTGATCGGCGTGGGTTACAAGGCCCAGGCTACAGGAGCCAAACTAAATTTGGCGGTGGGATATTCGCATCCCGTCAACATCGAAATGCCAGCAGGCATTACCGTGGCTACTCCGACACCGACAGAAATCATTATCAAAGGTGCTGACCGTCAGCGCGTTGGTCAGATTGCTGCCGAGATTCGTTCTGTTCGTCCTCCCGAGCCTTACAAGGGCAAAGGTATCCGTTACACGGACGAAAAGATCACGATCAAAGAAACCAAGAAGAAATAAGGAACTGCAACATGTTGACCAAAAAAGAGCAACGTCTTCGCAGGGCGCGTCAAACGCGAATCCGCATTGCCTCCCAAGGCATCGCGCGCTTGACTGTCAACCGCACCAATTCGCACATTTACGCCAGCGTTATTTCTGGCGATGGCGGCAAAGTTATTGCATCTGCATCGACCGCAGAAGCCGATATCCGCAAGGCACTGGGTGCCGCCGGTAAAGGTGGCAACGTTGCTGCGGCCCAAATCATCGGCAAGCGTGTCGCTGAAAAGGCCAAGGCAGCCGGTGTCGAGAAAGTGGCATTTGACCGCGCAGGTTTTGCGTACCACGGCCGGGTCAAGGCGCTGGCGGATGCCGCGCGTGAAGCTGGCTTGCAGTTCTAAGCAGATCGGAAATAAAGATGGCTAAAGTACAAGCAAAAATGCAGGGTAAGGCAGACGGTCCGGAAGACGGTTTGCGCGAAAAAATGATTGCGATCAACCGTGTAACCAAGGTGGTTAAGGGCGGTCGTATTCTCGGTTTCGCGGCCTTGACCGTGGTTGGTGACGGCGATGGCAGCATCGGCATGGGCAAAGGCAAGTCGAAAGAAGTGCCGGCTGCTGTGCAAAAAGCGATGGAAGAAGCCCGTCGCAACATGCTCAAAGTTTCCCTGAAAAACGGAACCATTCACCACAAAGTGATGGGTCACCATGGCGCAGCAAGCGTGATGATGGCGCCGGCTCCCAAGGGAACTGGCATTATCGCTGGTGGTCCTATGCGCGCTGTGTTTGAAGTGGTTGGTATTACAGACATCGTGGCCAAGAGCCATGGTTCTACCAATCCTTACAACATGGTCCGCGCAACGCTGGACGCGCTTTCTGTGTCCACAACGCCTGCAGCTGTCGCAGCGAAGCGTGGCAAGACAGTTGAAGAACTGTTCTCTTGAACGAGGCCCAATATGACAACACAACCTACTGTAAAAGTTCAATTGGTGCGTAGCCCGATTGGCTGCAAAGAGTCGCACCGGGCCACCGTTCGCGGACTTGGCTTGCGCAAGATGGGCAGCCAAAGCGAGCTCCAGGACACGCCGGCAGTGCGCGGAATGATTAACAAGATTAGTTATCTTGTGAAAGTTCTCTAAGGAGAGATATATGGAATTGAATGACATCAAACCCGCTGCGGGTGCAAAGCACGCCAAGCGTCGCGTAGGCCGCGGAATCGGATCAGGTCTTGGTAAAACGGCAGGTCGCGGTCACAAGGGACAGAAGTCTCGTGCCGGCGGCTACCACAAAGTCGGGTTCGAAGGTGGGCAGATGCCAATGCATCGCCGTCTTCCTAAGCGTGGTTTTAAATCTCAACTGCTGAAGTACAACGCTGAGATTACGCTGGGTGCGCTCGATGCAATGGGTCTGTCGGAAGTAAATCTGGTTGTATTGAAGCAGGCCGGAGCTGTGGGTGAGTTGGCCAAAGTGGTCAAGGTGATCAACACTGGTGCGATTACCAAAGCGGTGAAATTGAGCGGTATCGGCGCGACAGCAGCTGCAAAAGCTGCCATTGAAGCTGCCGGCGGATCGCTTTCCTGAGTTAAACCGAAAAAGACTATACGTGGCTACAAGCGCAGATCAAATAGCAAAGAGCGGGAAGTTTGGCGACTTGCGTCGCCGGCTTGTCTTCTTGCTGCTCGCATTGGTGGTGTACCGAATTGGTGCGCATATCCCCGTGCCTGGCATTGATCCTACGCAATTGCAGCAACTGTTCAAGGGTCAGCAGGGTGGCATATTGAGCTTGTTCAATATGTTTTCTGGTGGCGCGCTATCGCGGTTCACGATATTTGCCCTCGGAATCATGCCGTACATCTCGGCATCGATCATCATGCAGTTGATGACTTATGTACTGCCGGCACTGGAGCAGCTCAAAAAAGAGGGCGAGGGTGGTCGGCGCAAGATTACGCAGTACACGCGGTACGGAACGCTGGGCTTGGCCCTGTTTCAGTCACTCGGTATTGCGATCGCACTGGAATCTTCGGCTGGGCTGGTCATTGCACCGGGTTTTGCATTTCGGATGACGTCGGTAGTCACTTTGACCGCTGGCACTATGTTCCTGATGTGGCTTGGTGAGCAGATCACCGAGCGTGGGTTAGGTAACGGTATTTCGATATTGATTTTCGGTGGCATTGCAGCAGGTTTACCAAATGCAATCGGCGGACTGCTGGAACTGGTGCGCACTGGTGCGATGAGCATCATTGTGGCGCTCATCGTGGTGGTGCTGATCGGTGCGGTAACATTTTTCGTGGTATTCGTGGAACGTGGCCAGCGCAAGATTTTGGTGAATTACGCCCGTCGCCAAGTCGGTAACAAGGTGTATGGTGGCCAGTCTTCGCACTTGCCGCTGAAGCTCAATATGGCCGGGGTCATCCCGCCGATTTTTGCGTCGTCGATTATTTTGTTGCCGGCAACAGTGGCAAATTGGTTTAGTACCGGTGGTTCAATGCGGTGGCTGAAGGACATATCTAGCACCCTGAGCCCGGGGCAACCGGTCTATGTCATGCTGTACACAGGCGCGATCATATTTTTCTGCTTTTTCTACACTGCGCTGGTGTTTAACAGCCGTGAGACAGCCGATAACCTGAAAAAAAGCGGTGCGTTTATTCCGGGTATCCGCCCAGGTGACCAAACTGCCAAGTACATCGACAAAATTTTGTTGCGACTGACATTGGCTGGCGCAATTTACATAACGTTTGTTTGTTTGCTGCCTGAATTTTTGATTCTGAAATACAACGTTCCGTTTTATTTTGGTGGTACGTCTTTGCTGATTATTGTTGTGGTAACGATGGATTTTATGGCCCAGGTACAAAACTACCTGATGTCTCAGCAATATGAATCTTTGCTGAAAAAGGCAAATTTCAAATCGTCGTAGGACGCAGCCTAGTTTGGTGCAGGTCGGCTTTTGAAATAAGCAGGCTTGTCGGATTGTTTTAGTAAAATCGCAGGTTCCGCGCGAATCAAAGTCGGAACAAGGCGAAGAGTTTTAGGAGAGAAGTATGAAAGTTTCGGCTTCGGTCAAGAAAATTTGCCGCAACTGCAAAATCATCCGACGCAAGGGCGTTGTGCGTGTGATCTGTACAGATCCGCGTCACAAGCAGCGCCAGGGTTAATTGCAAGAGTTTTAGAGGACGAAAATGGCACGTATCGCTGGCATCAATATTCCGCCGCAACAGCATTCTGAGATTGGCCTCACCGCTATTTTTGGAATCGGACGCACTCGGGCACGCAAAATTTGCGAAGCTTGTGGCATTGCATATTCCAAAAAGGTTAAAGATTTAACCGACGGTGATTTGGAAAAAATTCGCGACCAAATCGCGCAGTTCACTATTGAAGGTGACTTGCGGCGCGAAACAACCATGAACATCAAGCGTTTGATGGACATCGGTTGCTACCGCGGATTCCGTCATCGCCGTGGATTGCCCATGCGTGGTCAGCGTACCCGCACAAATGCACGTACACGCAAAGGCCCTCGCAAGGCAGCTGCGTCTTTGAAGAAATAAAGGGATAAACCACCATGGCTAAAGCTCCCGCAAATAGCGCTGCGCAGCGCGTTCGCAAAAAAGTCCGTAAGAATGTTGCAGACGGTATTGCCCACGTGCATGCGTCTTTTAACAATACCATCATCACGATCACAGACCGTCAGGGCAATGCGTTGTCCTGGGCCTCATCGGGTGGACAAGGTTTCAAGGGCTCACGCAAGTCCACCCCGTTTGCGGCGCAAGTCGCATCGGAAGTGGCTGGCCGTGCTGCACTTGAGCAAGGTATCAAGAATCTTGACGTGGAGATCAAGGGCCCGGGCCCAGGTCGTGAATCATCTGTGCGCGCGCTTGCTGCGCTTGGAATTCGCATCAACATGATCGCTGACGTTACGCCAGTTCCGCACAACGGTTGCCGTCCTCAAAAACGTCGCCGTATTTAATTATCAACAAGCCCACCGCCAGCGGCATGCGTTGCTGGCTCCTGTGCTTTACGCGCAGTAGATGACATAAAAGGAAGTTCAAGTGGCACGCTATCTAGGCCCCAAGGCCAAACTATCACGCCGTGAAGGCACTGACCTGTTTTTGAAAAGCGCACGTCGCGCAATCGGAGACAAGGCCAAATTTGATTCCAAGCCCGGTCAGCACGGTCGCACATCCGGTGCGCGTACTTCGGACTACGGTTTGCAGCTCCGGGAGAAGCAAAAAGTAAAGCGTATGTACGGTATTTTGGAGCGTCAGTTCCGCCGTTACTTCGAAGAGGCTGATCGCCGCAAGGGCAATACAGGCTCCAATCTGCTTTTGTTGTTGGAATCGCGTTTGGACAACGTTGTTTACCGCATGGGTTTTGGATCCACACGAGCAGAAGCGCGCCAACTGGTCTCGCATAAAGCTATCGTGGTGAATGGTCACTCCGTGAATATTCCCTCGTACATGGTCAAGTCGGGTGATGTTGTTGCATTGCGCGACAAATCCAAGAAGCAAAACCGTGTCGTGGAAGCGTTGCAGTTGGCGCAACAGGTTGGCATGCCTTCATGGGTTGAAGTCAACGTGGAAAAAGCCGAGGGTACGTTCAAATCCGTCCCAGACCGTGATCAGTTCGGCGCTGACATCAACGAGTCGTTGATCGTCGAGTTGTACTCACGTTAATCCGTTTGTATTTTATTTAAAGACCCGTTCCCCGTTTGCAGGTCACTGCCGGCGGGGTGCTTCACCAGCCTTACCGACGTAACGAATCGGGGGTATTGAGAGGAAGTCTGCATGCAGAACAGTTTGCTGAAACCGAAATCTATTAGCGTCGAGCAATTGGGCGTGAACCGCGCCAAAGTTTCTTTGGAGCCGTTTGAACGCGGTTACGGCCACACTCTGGGTAATGCCTTGCGCCGGGTCCTGTTGTCGTCCATGCCTGGCTTTGCTGCAACCGAAGTAACGATTGCAGGCGTACTCCATGAGTACTCCTCAATTGACGGTGTTCAGGAAGATGTCGTCAATATTCTTCTGAACCTTAAGGGTGTGGTGTTCAAGCTTCACAACCGTGAGGAAGTCACGCTCAGCCTTCGCAAGGATTCGGAAGGGCTCGTTACGGCTGCGGATATTCAGACGCCGCACGATGTTGAGATCATCAACCCCGGCCATGTGATTGCCCACTTGTCGCACGGCGGTAAGTTGGACATGCAAATCAAGGTTGAAAAGGGCCGTGGTTATGTTCCGGGATCCATGCGCCGCCATGCGGATGAGCCGAACAAGTCGATCGGCCGTATTGTTCTCGACGCTTCCTTTTCGCCGGTCAAGCGCGTGAGCTATACCGTCGAGAGTGCCCGCGTGGAGCAGCGTACCGACCTGGACAAGCTGGTTGTTGAAATCGAAACCAATGGCGCTGTTTCGGCAGAAGACGCAGTGCGCTCTTCCGCAAAAATATTGGTAGAACAGTTGGCCGTGTTTGCGCAACTAGAAGGTAGTGAGTTGGCAGCATTCGATGCACCCGCTCCTCGCGGTAACACCCAGTTTGATCCGATTTTGCTCCGCCCCGTGGACGAGTTGGAACTAACTGTGCGCTCTGCAAACTGCCTGAAGGCGGAAAATATTTATTACATCGGTGATTTGATCCAACGCACTGAAAACGAGTTGTTGAAGACCCCCAACCTGGGTCGCAAATCCTTGAACGAAATCAAGGAAGTGCTGGCTTCCAGAGGCTTGACTTTGGGAATGAAGCTGGAAAGCTGGCCACCTTCCGCACTGGAAAAACGTTAAGTTAGAGAAGCCGCTTAGCGGAAAACGCGCCCTGGTCAGTACCTGATACGGCTGACCGATAAAACATTGAAGGAATTACTATGCGCCATGGATATGGATTAAGAAAGCTCAACCGCACGACGTCACACCGTCTGGCAATGTTGCGCAACATGATGAACTCTCTTATCGAGCACGAAGTTATCAAAACGACTGTGCCAAAGGCGAAAGAGTTGCGCCGTGTCATTGAACCCATGATTACTCTGTCGAAAGAAGCTACGTTGGCCAATCGCCGCTTGGCGTTTGATCGTTTGCGTGATCGCGACAGCGTGACGAAACTTTTTAATGACCTCGGGCCCCGCTTCAAGGCTCGTCCGGGTGGTTACACACGCATTTTGAAGATGGGCTTCCGCGTTGGTGATAACGCACCAATGGCTTTGGTGGAACTCGTGGACCGAGCAGAAATATCTGCAGATGAAGCCGCCTCGATCAAGGCAGAATGAAGTAGAATACTAGCTTGCCGCGCGATGGAGCAGTCTGGTAGCTCGTTGGGCTCATAACCCAAAGGTCGGAGGTTCAAATCCTTCTCGCGCAACCAATAAGCACGCGGTAAATCGCAACAGTAAAGGCTCACTCAGGTGGGCCTTTTTTGTTTTGTGACGAGGTTTGTGACGAGGTCTGTGTCGTCACAGATTTTAGAATCACACAGTTTGACCATTGGTAATGTGACGAGGTAGCCGAGAAACTCAGAGGCGTCTGCGGGCCAGGTGCGGACACACGTGAGTGACCGGTTCGGAGCAGTGAATCATGTCACCGCCACCCAACCCGTCAGCTGACATTGGTTGCAGACTCCTTCGTGCGGTCACACGTGCAGCCCAGATGATTGGCAGGACTGCAGCGT
>CAIOLZ010000337.1 GCA_903859265.1 uncultured beta proteobacterium | reverse complement strand
GTCTCCATGGGCATAAATCGGCACCAGCAGCAGAAAGCCAGCCCGATGCGCTGGATCCACCAGAATGCTGATGGGCCGCGTCATTGCCGGTGTGCCGGCGAGCATGGCGGACTCGGCCGCCTCCCGCCGCAGCGGATCAGAGGCAATATCCAGTCCAAGCGCCGGCCGATTGGCAAGATAAGGCTCTATGTAACGGATAACCATAGCGTCTGAATCTTTATCGGGCCGCGGCTTCGCCACTGGCCCGTCCGGCCTGATGGCAGTGATGGCGAAATCCGTGAAACCATTCGCGCGCTGCGCAGCGAAAAGTGCCGGCTTTTGCGCTGGCGCGACACGCTGAACGAAACCGAATGCACGTACGCCCGGGTACACGCCACGCATGTCGATCGCGTCAACCATTTCGGCAAATTCCTTGCGCGAAATCTTGTCCCTTGCCACCACCGTGCCGCGAATGCCATTGAGCGGCTGCACCAGGTTACCCACCGAGGTCTGGATCGCGCTTTCCGTTTTTTCAACCTGCTGAAGAAATCTCTGCCGGGCGGCGTCAAAAAGATTTTGCCGGTACTGATTGGCGACATAGCCCGCCAGCGAACTACCCAGCAACACCGTCGCCAAGGCCAGCGCAAGTGGCTTTTTGTGCAGTACCAGCGTTGCCGCAGGGCCCAGTGCCGCGCGGCGGCGCAGGTACTGGGCGACCCAGTTGATGGCCAGCAAAACAGCGACCACCAGTACAGGCAAGCCCGCATACATGGCGGCCTGCGCCCATGCGTAGCCTGTACCCCCCGAAAAAACAAACACTTCCCGGAGGAAGGACGGAAATTGCATGGTCGGTTATGCCGGCCTACGGACCGTTGTCCACACTGTTTCGCATGGCCGCCTGCGCCACCGCGTCGAGTGCCACCTCCACTACGGCCTGGCCGGAAATCACTCTGAGCCGGCCCGCTTCGATGAGCTTGTCGCGCGACCGCCGGGTCATGCTTTGAATGGTTCCAAACGCGCTGGTGAAAAGGAACAGTGTGCCGTGGGGACTGGCCCACGTCAGCTGCGTACGCACCCATTGACCATTGGTCTGGAGTTCAACCCAGGCGCCCAGAGGCAACTCGCCATCGACCTGAATTCCGTCTGGCACGGCATCCGTTGCCGGCACCTCAGCCGCGGCGGAATCGATGCCCGGCGCAGCGTCGCCCGGTTCTTCCTTGATTTCCATCAGGTTAGACGTGTTGACTTCCTCTGGCGCGATCCAGGGATCACCCTGTTCGACCCGGTGCACGCTTTCGGTACGCGCGACCATCGGCTCCACCGGCACCGGCGTTTCGCTGGAAGCCCTGAACGCCACCTGGTGAATGGCCATCAGCGATTCCAGGAAAGCACTGGTCTTGGTGGCCGGATAGCGGATCGTGTCCAGCCCTTCCCGCAAGGTTGTCAGCAGTTTGGGCACCAGCCGCGTCAGCTTGGAAACGCTTTCCCGGGCCAATTCCGGATGGGCGCTCCAGAGCATTGCCGTGATCAGCGCCTGGTATTTGTCGGCTGCCACCGAACCCGCACCCCCCTGAATACGCGCTTGCGCCACGACCTGTGCCCAGGGGCCGCATAAAAAATCGATCACCACAGGCGGCACCCGTTTGGAGTCAGGATGGGCGTCAATGCCGCGGGCAATTTTTTCCGCCAACAGATTGCGCGCCTCGGCGTGTTTCAGAACTTCAACCGCAACTTCCCGGTCTTTTTCCTTCAAGCGTTCGATCCGGCCCCAGGCCTCTTGCAAAACCGCCAGCGTACGCTCGAATGGTTCTGCACTGTCAATATTGGCAATCAGCAAAGGCGCCAGCGTGTCCTGCAAACCTTGGAAGTAAACATCAAACCCGTCAGCAGTGACCGCATTGAACGCCAGACTGCTGTGGGTGATGTCTTGCAGCAGCCGGCGGGCGCAATGCTGCTTGTCGGTAAAAAAACGGGGGTCCACCAGGGCCAGCCGCAAAAGTGGCGGCTCCAGACTGCGAACGAGTTGCTGAACCGGTTCCAGCAAACGCGGATCACGCGCTATGTTGTCCACCATCAGCGTCACCACTTCCAGGCTCAGTGCCTGTGCGATGTCCCGCACGTTGTGGCGCAGTGCATAGCGCGCTGCGTCCACCGACTGCGGCAAGGGTGTTCCCTGCGACTCGCTGCGCCGCTGCTCAATGGATTTCACCACGCGCTCAACCTGCCGCATCTCGGTAAGCGCCTCCAGCGCAGCGGGCACGGTGGCATCGAATTCAGGCTGGCCATTTGCTGGCGAAAATTGTCCCGCGGAGGACCCGCCCTCGAACTGTTGTTCAAATTGGGCTGCGAACTGCGCTACCCGGTTCACGGGTTTGTAGGAATCGAGCTCACCCGCCAGAAGACGGCGCAACTTATCCAGGGTCAGGAGCGCTTCCTCGCGGCCCAACGCCGGCCCGCCGGAGTTCTGACCCTGATTGGCCGGGTCAACCGCGATTTGCAGACCCGGGGCGAAGTCTTGCTGCGGACTGCTCGCCGCAGCAGCAATGGGACCCGTACCCGATGCGTAGCTGTGAACCGGCCCGGCGTTTGAAGCCGGGGCCGCATTGTTTTCGCGCTCCGGCTGGGTGGTGGGCGAACGCACGGCGTCCTGCGCCACACCGCGGCCAACTCCGAGTGCCGTCACGGATTGTGTCACTGCGTAGGAAGCAGAGACCACACCGTCCGCACGCAATTTTTTACACAGGCCCACATACAAGGACCGCAACTCCTGTCCCAGCGTCCCGCTCATACAGGAGATCCAGTCCAGCTGAATCGCGGAGGGGACCTGCGTACTTTCGATCGTTTCCTTGAGCGCCTTGACGTAAATTTCAGGCCGTAGCGGATTGCGTTCCGGGCGTACTGCCCCCAGACCCAGCAAACTGCAAATCAGGGTGTTGAGGTCGGACAAACTCGCCTCGGAGGCCAGCACCGCCACCTGCTGGGTGCGGGCCAGTGCCACGCTGGTCATTACCGTGACCTCATCCATCAATTCAAGCTGGTCAAACTGCAAATCCGCGATCGCAACTGCCGCCGCTTTCTTGACCCCTTCCGGGTTTGAAAATCCGTCCAGCAGGGCTTCGGGATATTTCTTGCACAAAGCCGCTTCATGGAAACGCAGCAACTTGGCAGACTCTGTCAACTGGTCGCGCTCGCGCATGTCACGCGACGCAGCCTCGCGGGTTTGCAAGGCCAGGCGAGCCGAGGACACCAATTTACCCATCAGGGAGGCGCCGCCGTTTGCGGCCTCCTGAACAACATCGCGGTAGGTTGCCTGTTTGCTGGCGTGCGTCTGGGCGGGTGGTGTCATGGTGCGACCGGGTAGTGTCTATTTGAGTGCTTTGTACCGCATGCGCTTGGGTTTTGCACCTTCTTCACCCAAACGCTTCTTCTTGTCGGCCTCGTATTCCTGGTAATTGCCGTCAAAGAATGTCCATTGGCTTTCACCTTCGGCGGCCAGAATATGCGTGGCAATGCGGTCCAAAAACCAGCGATCATGGCTGATCACCAGCATGGTGCCTGCGAACTCCAGCAGCGCATCTTCCAGCGCGCGCAGGGTTTCCACATCAAGGTCGTTGGACGGCTCATCGAGCATGAGCACATTGCCCCCGGCAATCAGCGTCTTGGCCAAATGCAGACGTCCGCGTTCTCCGCCGGAGAGCATGCCCACTTTCTTTTGCTGGTCTGCACCGTTGAAATTGAAGCGCCCGCAATAGGCACGGCTGGCCATCTGGAATTTGCCGACATTCATCATGTCAAGGCCGCCCGAGACATCTTCCCAAACCGTTTTGTCATTGGACAAATCGTCGCGATGCTGGTCCACGAAGGCCATCTTCACGGTCTGACCGATCTTGACCTCGCCGGAATCCGCCTTTTCCTTGCCGGCGATCAGCTTGAACAAGGTGGATTTGCCAGCGCCGTTGGGTCCGATGATGCCCACGATAGCGCCTGCCGGGATCTTGAAGCTGAGATTGTCAATCAGCACCCGGTCACCAAACGATTTGGTGACATTGACAAATTCGATTACTTCATGGCCGAGGCGATCAGCCACAGGGATGAAAATTTCGTTGGTTTCATTGCGCTTTTGGTATTCGAAGTCGCTGAGTTCTTCAAAGCGGGCCAGACGGGCTTTGCTCTTGGCCTGGCGCGCCTTGGGATTTTGGCGCGACCACTCCAGCTCTTTCTTCAGCGCCTTGGCGCGCGCTTCTTCACCCTTTTGCTCGGCCTCCAGGCGGGCGCCCTTCTGGGTCAGCCAGTCGCTGTAGTTGCCTTTGTACGGGATGCCGGAGCCGCGGTCGAGTTCCAGAATCCACTCTGCGGCGTTGTCCAGAAAATAGCGGTCGTGGGTAATGGCCACCACGGTGCCCGAATAGCGTTGCAAAAATTGCTCCAGCCAGTCCACCGATTCAGCGTCCAGGTGGTTGGTAGGCTCGTCGAGCAGCAGCATGTCCGGCTTGGACAGCAACAAACGGCACAGCGCAACGCGGCGTTTTTCGCCGCCCGACAGAACCCCAATATTGGCATCCCACGGCGGCAGGCGCAGCGCATCGGCGGCAATTTCAAGTTGGTGCTCTGAGTCGGTTCCGGCGGTGGCGATGATGGCTTCCAGTTCAGCCTGTTCGGCGGCCAGCGCGTCAAAGTCGGCGTCCTCGGCACCGTAGGCGGTGTAAACCTCTTCCAAACGGGCCTTTGCGGCAAACACCTTGCCCATGCCGCTTTCCACGGCCTCGCGCACGTTTTGCGTCGGGTCCAGCTGCGGCTCCTGCGGCAGGTAGCCGATATTGAGTCCGGCCATGGGAATCGCTTCGCCTTCGATCTCCTTGTCGATGCCGGCCATGATCTTGAGCAAAGTGGACTTGCCCGAGCCGTTGGTGCCAAGCACTCCGATCTTGGCACCTGGGAAAAACGAGAGTGAAATGTCTTTAAGAATGTGGCGCTTGGGCGGCACGATCTTGCCGACGCGGTTCATGGAAAATACGTATTGGGCCATTGCAGAGTAATTGTGTGAAAAAGCGACAGCCCGCATTATCGACTGCGCCGGTGACGCTGCAATGAATTTGCATCGGCTATGTTCGGGGTGGCTCGCGGTCCTTGCGCAGATCGTTTTGCAGGGCTGCCTGCGCCACGGCATCCAGCGCGTTGTCCATCACACGCCCGTCGGACACCAGCCTGAGCAGGCCGGTGTTTTTGAGCCGCTCCAGCGTGCGCCTGGACATGGAATGCGCCAGTCCACTGCCTGAAATGAACATGAAAAGCGTGCGGTGCGGACTGGCCCAGGTCAGCTGAGCGCGCACCCAGGCACCGCCCAACGCCAGATCGACCCAGGAACCCGTATTGAGGTCTTCAATCGCCCAAACGTGTTGCTGCACCGGCTCCGCAGTGCCAAGTTCCTCGGTAAAGTCCAAGGACATATCGCCTTCGTCCTGCAAAAATCCGGAGTTAACCACCTCGCTGTCGGCCAGCCAGACGTCGTCTTGGATCGGCGGCGCGGCGCTTTGGGCCACCAGCGGGGCCTGGGCCGGATCGGCGGACGCGGGCTTTGCGCCCTCAAACGCCTTCTCATGAAAAGTGATGAGTTCATCAAAAAACATCGCCATCCGTTCCTGAGGGTAGGAAATCAGCTGCAAACCCTGGCGCATTTTGACCAGCATACCGGGCACCATCTGCACCAGCCGCGTGCGGTTGCGCCGCGCCAATTTGAGCTGCACGCTCCAAACCAGATCATCGACCAGCCGCTGGTAGCCACCCGGATCGACGGTTCCGTCCGCAAACTTCAGCTGCGCCTGCGCCACTACCTGGGCCCAGGGACCACGCAGAAATGCCAACACCATGTCAGGCACATGCTTGCCCGTGACGCGTTCGGAATATTGTTCGGCCAGCCGAAAAGCCAGCAGGTTGCGCTGCTCGGCGTGCAGCAGCTCGCGGGCGGCGTCCTCAGCCCGCAGTCGCTGTCCATGTTCATCGCGCTTCCATCCCTCCTCAAGTTTGCGCAACACCCGGGCAAACGAGGCCGCGTCACCCTGCCCGCCACCGGACAGCACGCGGACCGAATTGTCCAGCGACTTTTGAAACCGCGCGAACCCAGGCGCGTCAACATCGGAGAACGCGAGGCTGCGGTGGGTGATGCGCTCCAGAAACTGCCGTGCCGGGTGCTGGCGTTCGGTAAAAAATCGCGCGTCCGAGGCCGATAGCGTAATCAGCAGGGGCTCGATGGCCTTGAGGCTTTCGCGCACGGGTGCCAAAAGGCGCTGGTCCTGCATCAGGTTGTCGAGCATGAGCCTGACTACTTCTTCGCCCAGTTGGCGGCCCAGCCGCTTGCTACCCGACTGCGCACTGTCCGACGCCAACACCTCTGCCTCCGGCTGCGAGGCCTTGCTGGCGCGTTCGGCTTTGCTGGCGCGATCGGCCAGGCGCTTCATCATGGGTTCGACCAGTTTCAGGTCTTGCAAGGCATCCAGAGAGGCAGGTACCGTAGGACTGAAGTCGCCCATACCGTCACTGAAGTTAGTACTGAGCTCACCCGACAAAAGCCGACGCAATTTGTCGAGCGTCAACATGGTGCGCGACAGGCTGCTTTCGGTTGCCACAGGCAGTGCATTGCTGACCCCAAGACCACTTCGCCTGGG
>CAIOLZ010000336.1 GCA_903859265.1 uncultured beta proteobacterium | reverse complement strand
TTTTGGGGTTGTGCGTCGCCGTCTTCCCCGAGGTAGCGGTTGCCTTCAACCGAGCGTCCGCCAGCAAGCATCATGGCGCGGTATTAGTCTTCCGTCATACCGGTCATGCTGCCCGCCATCTGCTGAAAACTTTTGCCGTGGGTCGCCCCGATTTTTGCGAGGAAGTAAATATTGCCGCCAAGCAGCATGGCGCGGTTCAGATCCATATCGATGACCGCTTGCTTCTGGTCTTCGGTCATCGGCCATTCGTCCAGGTACGCACGCTGGTCGGCCTTGAAACGCTCCCGGTTCTCGGCCTTCATGAGCGACATGCAAAACTGGTTGAGGTGATAACCCTTGCGGGACTGTTCGGCATCGAACAGGATGGTTCCGGGTATATCGAGGTAGGGTTTTTCGAGTGGCATAAATATCCTTGTTTGGGTGCGTTCTCAATCTTTCCAATAAAGGCGATTGGGGTTGTCCACCAGCAGTTTGCGCTGCAGTTCGGCAGTCACGGCAATGTGGGGAATAAAGTCCACCAGCAGCCCGTCATCGGGCATATGGTCCTTCAAATTGGGGTGCGGCCAGTCGGTACCCCACAGCACGCGGTCGGGAAATTCCTCCACGATGGCCCTGGCAAATGGCACGACGTCCCGGTAGGCCGAGCGTTCGCCATTCAATGCCTTGGGGCCGGTGACACTCAGGCGCTCCGGGCAACTCACTTTGCTCCACACATTGCTGTGCTCGCGCATGAACTTCTGAAACAGCGCGAACTGTGGGCCATCCACCGGCAAACCCACATCCGGGCGGCCCATGTGATCTACCACCACCGTGGTGGGCAGCGCAGTGAAAAAGTCCCACAACTCGGGCAGGTCCACCGCCTCAAAGTAAATCACCACATGCCAGCCCCACTTGGCGATGCGGCTGGCAATTTCCAGCAACTCGTCTTTGGGCGTGAAGTCCACCAGGCGCTTCACAAAGTTAAAGCGCACGCCGCGAACACCCGCGTCGTGCATGTCCTGTAATTCCTGATCGGACACACTGCGCTTGACGGTTGCTACGCCTCGGGCCCGTCCATCACTGCTACGCAGCGCATCGACCAGCGCACGGTTATCGGCGCCATGGCAGGTGGCCTGCACAATGACGTTTTTCGCAAAGCCCAGATGGTCGCGCAAGGCAAACAGCTGATGCTTGGACGCATCGCATGGCGTGTACTTACGCTCTGGCGCATACGGAAATTGCGCGCCCGGCCCGAACACATGGCAGTGCGCATCCACAGCACCTGCAGGCAATGTGAACGCGGGCTTCGCAGGCCCGTCGTACCAGTCCAGCCAGCCAGCAGTTTTGGTGAAGTCGCCCGAAGTCGGTTTAGTCATAAAAAGTAGTTCAGTGCAGGAAAGAGATAACCCGGGCCGGGATCGGCTGTGCGCTGTAGCGATTTCTGTCCGAAGGACAGTATGAGCAGCCAATCCGGGCCAGCGAAAAAAAGGAAACTAGTCGATATATTTCAGCCCCGCAGCCGCCAGCGACTCGCGCATCTTGTACATATCCAGCCCGAGAACGCCAGCCGCCAGCTTGGCCCGCTTCTCGCCCTCAAAACTCTCACGTTTTTGCGCCGCCCCCAAAGTAGCAGCGGCACGCGCGGCAGGCACACACACAACCCCGTCGTCATCCGCCACGATCACATCACCGGGCGTGACCAGCATGCCTGCGCACACGATAGGAATGTTCACCGAGCCGAGCGTAGCCTTGATGGTGCCCTTGCTGCTGATGGCCTTGCTCCAAACCGGAAAGCCCATGCGTTGCAACTCTTTCACGTCGCGCACACCCGCATCGATGATCAGCGCACGCGCACCACGCGCCTGAAAACTTGTCGCCAGCAGATCGCCAAAGTAGCCATCGGTGCACTCAGCGGTCACGGCGGCCACCACGATGTCACCGGGCTGAATTTGTTCCGCAGCCACGTGCATCATCCAGTTATCACCGGGCTGCAGCAGCACGGTCACCGCGGTGCCCGAGACTTGCTGGCCGCTGTAGATGGGACGCATATAGGGCTTGAGCAAACCCACGCGGCCCATGGCTTCGTGCACCGTGGCTGAGCCCAAAGCGGCCATACCGTCGGCAGCTGCGCGGTCTGCGCGCTGGATGTTTCTGTAAACCACACCTAGTTCGTACATAACTTTATCTCCAATGAATACTTACTGAACCCGCAGCAGAGACAGGGTGGGTACTTCCGCTCATGTCCCCCGCCCGCTGCGCGGGCTCCTCCTTCACTTCGCTGCAGTACCCACCCTGTCTCTGCTGCTGCGAAGTTATGTTTTTTAATGCACACCAAACCTACACCATTGCTGCGAGGCAATTTTTTCTCCCCTCACGCGCGCCAACCAACTGTGGGATCAATGGGGCTGGGCGTTTTGCGGAGGTAAAGGAGGAGCCCGCAAAGCGGGCGGGGGACACGCAGCAAAACGTCCAGCCCCATTGATCCCGCCGCAAGACGCAATCACTCAATGACCCTTGGCTTTAAGTGCCGCATCCAAGCGCGGAAACACCCTACGCGCATTGCCTTCATAAATCTGGTACCTATCCACAGCACTCAAAATTTTGGAAGCCTCGATGTAGCGCTTCGTATCGTCGTAGTAGTTGCCGGTCTGCGGATCGATGCCCCGCACAGCACCAATCATCTCCGACGCAAACAGCACGTTCTTCACCGGAATCACGGTGTTGAGCAAATCGATGCCCGGCTGGTGGTACACGCAGGTATCAAAATAGATGTTGTT
>CAIOLZ010000335.1 GCA_903859265.1 uncultured beta proteobacterium | reverse complement strand
GGAGATCACAACTTCAAGCGTTTCCGCGTCAACCAGCTTGTCGGGCAAGTGGTCCGAAATTTCACCGTGCGTCAAATAGCCGCGCGTTTTACCCAGCGTGATCAGCGCCTTCAGGCGAGCGCGGCGTTTGGCAAGGTCTTCTTCGGACAGGATGGTTTCATCCAAGCCGAACTCTTTCATCAGCGCACGCTCTTTGGCCTTGCTGATTTTCATGCGCAGCGGCTTGACTTTCTCCCCCGTGGACGCGACAGGTTCCCCGACCAGATCGGCCTCTATGTCCGCCATGTCCAGATCGTCAGCAACGACTTCGGCCACTGGTTTGGGTTTGCGGCCACGTTTTGCCCCGGCGGTGGCCGGGGTGTCAGACTGCGCAACCGCTTTGGGTGGGCGTCCGGGCTTTTTCTGGCTGGATGGGACGGTTTCGACGGCGGCGGCTTTGGCTTTGGATGCTGGCACTGAGGGGGCTTTCAGGATGGTTTTTGCGACAGCCGGTTTGGTTGCCGGCTTGCTGGCAGCTTTGCTGGAGGACTTGGCGGCAGGTTTGACTGGCTTGACTGGCTTGGCTGATTTTTGAACGGGCATGCGAAAACCTCAGGACATCAAAACAATAAACAAACTGAGCGGCTGCCATCCGGATCGCGGGCGACTGCGGTTGGCTATGGGGGTGTACTCAACGTTGATAGCAAGGTGTGCGGGCGAACATTTGGTGTGCAGTCCTTGCGGTAAGGTGGCCGGAGGTGAACTTGTGTCACCGGTTGGCCTGGGCCGGAGGTGCTGCTGTCGCGCTTGCCGAATCAGGGCGGGATTATACCTTGGCCTGGGTTTTGAGGAGTTGCATGCGTCGGTCACGCAATGCTCGATAGCGGTCCAGCGCCTTGGGATCGGATTTGGAGGCCTCGATCGCCAGGGTTTCCTGTTCCATCAGACGGTCTATCAGCATGCGGTCGAGCAATGCCCGTAGCTCGGCACCTGCCTCGGAGCCGGCATTGTCGCCAGCCGATATTTCCTGCGAATAGGCCGCCATGAGTCTGGTAGCCAGTTCTTCGCTGGCGTGGCCTGGCAGTGTCTGGCGCAGCGCGTCCCAGTGCATGGCTCCATGCTCGTGCAACTGCGCCTCCAGCCAGGCCAGCAGCGGCCCATGGGGGTCAGGCAGGTCGCACAGCATGGCGTGGTCTTCGTTAGTGAGGCTCTCCCAAAGACCCGACTGGCCGAGCAGGATGCGTGTCGCGTGGTCTGCTCGGCTGGCCGGCATTGCCCGGCCAGCCATGCGTGGCCGCGAAAAGCTGCCAGAACCATAGCCACCGGGCTTTTGCGGCCCGTAAGAGCTGCGCCCGCCATAGCCGTTCGTGCGCGCTCCCTTGCTCGGTACTGACGGCGCCGGAATCCAGAGTTCGTTGAGTTCGCGGGGGGTGAGTTGCACCAATTCCGCGATCTCGGCCAGCAGTTGCAGCTTGAGCGCCCCCTCAGGCATTTGCATCCAGAGCGGCTTGGCATTGGTGGACATGCGCGCCCGGCCTTCGGCGGTATGCAAGTCGCAGTTGCCCCGCGCTGATTCGATCAGAAAGCGGCTCAGCGGCGTGGCTTCTGTCACGTAACGCGCAAAGGCTTCTTTACCGTGCTCTCGTATAAAGCTGTCAGGATCGTGCTCGGGTGGCAAAAATAGAAATTTGATGGTCCGTACGTCGGTGGCAAATGGCAGCGCTGCGTCCAATGCCTTGCGTGCCGCGCGTCTGCCCGCGCTGTCCCCGTCAAAGCTGAAAACCACCGAATCGGTAAAGCGAAACAGTTTT
>CAIOLZ010000334.1 GCA_903859265.1 uncultured beta proteobacterium | reverse complement strand
GCTGGTGATCGATCTGAAGCAGGCGATGCGACCCCAGGTTTTTGCACTGGCACCGGTGGCGGCCTACCAGCACCGGCTGGTATTTGACCTCTATCCAGAGCACGAAGCCGACCCGCTGCAGGGCCTGATCGATGCCAACGGCGCGGCAAAAAATCAGGCGGAAAATGCATCGCCAGGTGCTGCCGGCGACACGGGCCGCGCTACGGACAATGACCCGCTCGGAGAACTGATTTCCCGTCAAAGCAACAAGTCCACAGCAACCAGAAGCAACAGCGCACCAGCGGCACAAGGTACCTTGGCGACTGCTGCCGCGCCGTCGCCCGGCACACCGGCATCCGCGGGTGTTTTGGCAGCACAGGGGGGCAATCGCGAAACCGACGATCCAAGAGCCGCAGCCCAGGGCATCACAGACCGGCTCATCATCATTGCGCTGGACCCGGGGCATGGCGGCGAAGATCCCGGCGCCATCGGGCCCGGGGGAACGCGCGAAAAAGACGTGGTGCTCAAACTCGCCCACCTGCTGCGCGAACGCATTAATGCCAGCGCCGTACAGGGCAAGCCGATGCGAGCGTTTTTAACCCGCGATGCCGACTTTTTCGTGCCGCTCGGTGTGCGTGTGCAAAAGGCGCGCAGGGTGCAAGCCGACCTGTTTGTCAGCCTGCATGCCGATGCTTTTTTCACCCCGGACCCGCAAGGTGCCAGCGTGTTCGCGCTCAGTCAGGGTGGCGCATCGAGCACCGCCGCACGCTGGATGGCAGCGCGCGAAAACAAGGCAGACCTGATCGGTGGCCTCAACGTCCGGGCCAAAGACGCAACAGTGCAGCGCGCGCTGCTGGACATGAGCACCACCGCGCAAATCAACGACAGCCTCAAGCTCGGCGGCACGATTTTGGGAGAAATCAAGCGCGTGGGCAAATTGCACAAAGGCAAGGTTGAGCAGGCGGCATTTGCGGTGCTCAAAGCGCCTGACATTCCCAGTGTGCTGGTAGAGGCTGCTTTCATCAGCAATCCGTCGGAGGAAGTCAAACTCAATGACCCGGAATATCTGACACGTATGGCCGACGCCCTGATGCGCGGTATCGAGGGTTATTTCGCAAAAAATCCGCCATTGGCACGGGTTCGCACCACCAGCTAAGCCGCCTCAGCGGGCCGTAACGCGCCTGGATTTCAGCGCACCGGCAACCACCAGCAGGGTCGGTATCAGCAAAATACCCCAAATAATTTTGTCCAGATGCGCCCTGACCCACGGAAAATTTCCGAAGAAATACCCCACCGTCACAATGCCGCCCACCCACAGGACAGCGCCAGCCACATCAAACAACACGAAACGCGACCGGGTCATCTGGGCAACGCCCGCCACAAAAGGTGCAAAGGTTCGTAAAAAGGGCATGAAACGTGCCGCAATGAGTGTGACGCCGCCGTACTTCTCATAAAAAGCATGGGCCTGGTCAAACGCCCGGCGGTTGAAAAAACGTGAATCCTCCCACTGGAAAACTTTGGGGCCGACAGCACGGCCGATGGTGTAGTTGGACTGGTTGCCAAGCACTGCCGCGGCAAACAACAATATGAGAGACGCGG
>CAIOLZ010000333.1 GCA_903859265.1 uncultured beta proteobacterium | reverse complement strand
CGCGTCGGTCAGCTTGTACCAGGGGGTGTCACGCGGAATGCCTGCTGCCTCGGCGTGGCGCATCAGATCGTCCTGGCATTCCTGCCAGGCGGGCGTTTGCATCGGCTTGACCGCGCCCGCGCGCAGGGTCAATTTGTCGTTCGGAATGACCAGGCCATAGTCCACGCCTACCACCCGCCCAAAACCCCGGCAGGCTTCGCACGCGCCCACCGCCGAGTTGAAGGAAAACATGGAGGCAATGGGGTCGGCATAGCGCAAATCACTTTGCGGGCAATGCAAACCGGTAGAGAAGCGCCAGTCGGGCACGCTTGGCTGCTCGCCTTCGTCCACCAGCACATAGACATTCAGACGCCCGCTACCCCGCTTGAGCGCAGTCTCAATCGCCTCCAGCGCGCGCGCTTTTTCAACCGCCTGAATCCGGAAACGGTCTGCGACGACGTCGAGCAGCTTGCGCTCTCCGCTCACGGTGGCCACGGTGCGCTCGGCCTGCACGCGGGTGAATCCGCTCGCGCTCAGCCATTGCGTGACCTCTTCGGCGCTGGTGTCGGCCGGCAATTCCACTGGAAAAGTGAGTACCAGACGCGGGTCTGGCTTGGTGTGGGCCGCGGCACGGCGCACCAGTTCGCTGTAGATGGTCTCGGGCGTATCGTGCTGTACGGGCAGCGCCGTTTCCTTATCAAAAAGGCTTGCGGCGCGGGAAAAAAGTAGCTTCAGGTGGTCGTTGAGCTCCGTCATCGTGCCCACGGTGGATCGGCTGGAACGCACCGGGTTGGTCTGGTCAATGGCAATGGCCGGGGGTACGCCTTCGACCTTGTCCACCGCCGGCTTGTCCATGCGGTCCAGAAACTGCCGCGCGTACGCCGAAAAGGTTTCCACATAGCGGCGCTGGCCCTCGGCATACAGCGTGTCAAACACCAGACTCGACTTGCCGGACCCGCTGGGGCCGGTGACTACGGTGAGTTCACCCGTGCGAATGTCGAGGTCAAGGTTCTTGAGATTGTGCTGACGCGCCCCGCGAATGCGGATGGTGCCCTGGGACATAGTGAATGCTCTCTGAATTTAGGAGAGACATTCTAGGAGCTAGGGATTACCCTTTGAGGGCTTGCTCCAATTCGCGGCAGGCTTTGGTGCCCAGCGCTTCCTGCAGTTTTGGCAACAACTTCAGCAAGTCGTCATAGCCCGCAGCAGACTCGACGGACAGATTGAGCATAAAGCCGCGCAAGCCCAGACTCGCCGATAGTTTGGTTGCGATCGGCTTGGCATCCTGGTAACGCTGTTGGGGCGTCCGGTCACTGACCGGGCGCGGTGATGCGTCAGCACTCTGAGCAACCGGCGCGCTGGCGGGAGCGTCGGCAGGCGCCCTGGCCGGGGCGGGCTCGGGGCTTGCGGCAGTGACCGCAGGTGCAGGGATTGCCAGAAAACCCTGCTCGACCAGGTAATCAATATCCTCACGCTTAACGCCCATTCCGGCCATGGCAACCAGTATCTCGTCGATCGACTTTTTGCCGTCCACAATAATGAAAGTGGCTCGCTGCTTGCTGGATATAAGCGGCGACCTCTCTTTGAACGCAGTTTGTCCGAGCTCGGTTTTTATGGGGCGCATGGTTGCATTCTAAAACTGCAGAAAAGTATACCTACCAGAACGAAAAAGGGCTCCCGAGAGAGCCCGTAAATCGACGCCCCTTGCGGGGCGCGTTCAATCGTTGGCGTAGATGTCCACGTCCTTGGTTTCTTTGATGAAGATGGCGCCAATGACAAACGTAACACCCGCGATGATGATGGGGTACCACAGGCCGTTGTACATATTGCCGGTCTGCGCAACGATGGCAAAGGCCGTTGTTGGCAGCAATCCGCCGAACCAGCCGTTACCGATGTGGTAAGGCAGGCTCATCGAGGTGTAGCGAATCCGGGTCGGGAACATCTCCACCAGCATGGCTGCAATCGGGCCATACACCATGGTGACCAGAATCACGAGGTAGGTGAGCAAAAGGACCACCTTGACCTTGTCAAATTTCGCCATGTCAGCCTTGGCCGGATAGCCAGCCGCCTTGAGCGCTGCGCCAAGGTTGCTGCCGAGCAGCGTGGCACCCGCCGTCTTTTCGTTGGACAGGTCTTTCACAGATTTGGTAGCGGCTTCAATCGCCTTGGGGTCCTGCGGCTGCGCAGCGGTCAAATCTGCCAGCTTGGCTTCGGCCTTGGCCTTGGCGGCTGCGATGTCATCGGGCGTGTACTTCACCTTGATTTCAGTTTCGCCGACCCTGATCACTGCAGGCGTCCCGGCGGGCGCTTCCACGTTGTCATAACTCACCGAAGCACCGGCAAGACGTTGCTTGGCAATATCGCAGCTGGAGGTGAACTTTTTGGTGCCGGTGGGGTTGAACTGGAACGAGCACTCGGCAGGATCCGCGGTCACCGTGACCTTGGATGTTTGCTGAGCAGCAGCAAGGTCAGGATTGGCAGCACGGGTCAACGCCCCGAATACCGGAAAGTAAGTCACCACGGCCAGGGCGCAGCCGCCCAAAATAATCCACTTGCGGCCGATCTTGTCCGACAGCGAGCCAAACACGAGGAAGAACGGCGTGCCGATAATCAGGGCCAGCGCGATCATGATGTTGGCCGTCGGACCATCCACCTTGAGCGACTGGGTCAGAAAAAACAGCGCGTAAAACTGGCCGGTGTACCAGACCACCGCCTGGCCAGCGGTCAAGCCGACCAAAGCCAGGATGACGATCTTCAGATTTTTCCATTGCCCGAACGATTCGCTGAGCGGCGCCTTGGAGGTCTTGCCTTCAGCCTTCATCTTGGTGAAGGCGGGCGATTCATTCATGCTCAACCGGATGTAAACCGACACGCCCAACAGCATGATGGACACCACAAACGGTACGCGCCAGCCCCAATCGGCAAAAGCATCTTCACCAACCACCGAACGGGTCACCAGAATAACGATCAGCGACAGAAACAGACCGAGCGTGGCCGTGGTCTGGATCCAGGACGTGTAAGCGCCGCGCTTGCCCTGTGGCGCATGCTCGGCAACATAGGTTGCCGCACCGCCATACTCACCACCGAGCGCCAATCCCTGCAGTAAACGCAGCGCAATCAGGACCACCGGTGCGGCCACGCCGATCGAGGCATAGCTTGGCAGGATACCGACGATAAAGGTCGATAGGCCCATGATCAGGATCGTCACCAGAAAAGTGTATTTGCGCCCGATCATGTCGCCCAGCCGGCCAAATACCAGTGCCCCGAAAGGACGCACGATAAACCCGGCGGCAAACGCCAACAGCGCAAAAATGAAGGCCGAGCCCTCATCAAGACCGCTGAAAAATTGCTTCGCAATGATGGCGGCCAGCGAACCGTACAAGTAAAAGTCATACCACTCGAAAACGGTTCCGAGTGAGGACGCAAAAATTACCTTTTTTTCTTCCGCCGACATTGGACGCGGGGCAACTGTTGCCATGGTGAAGTCTCCTGTATTTATTGCAACCAACACGCAATCGGCGTGTAACGGCAACTATCAGTGAGCCGACTGACGTGGATCTGACGTCTAGCTTAAACCAGACTTACTCCCGGGTAGCCGATGTTCAGACTCACAAGCGCGCCGCACCAACCGGGAGCGCGGCCGCAGCGTCCCAGTGTGCACCGGCAAACCAAGCGTCGCCATCCAGATAACTGCGCAGCATGGGCAACGCGTCCTGGCCCCAGAACACTTTTCCATCCACTTCAAACGACGGTACACCGAACACGGATTTGGCAATCGCGTCCTCGCCGTGGGCTCTGAGTTGGGCCTTGACCGCGGCATCGTCCATGTCGAGGGCCAATGCTTTTTCCTCGGCCAGTGACCGGGTCAGCGCCTGCAGCCGCAGCGCGTCGGCAGCGTCCGCGCCACCGACCCAGACATGGCGGAACAAAGTTTCACACACATAGCGGTTAGGCAAGCCCTCGGGATCGGTCGCCAGCGCGAGGCGCAGCAAACCCAGCGGATTGAACGGATGGGTTGCCGGCATCTGAAAATCGATTCCCTGCTGATGCGCCAGCCACAGCACCTGGCGGTAGGTCCATTCGCGCTTGGCCGGAATTTCAGCGGGGCCCAACTGGCCGTAGTGGCGCAGCAAACCGGCAAACAGGATGGGCTTGTAAGTCACCGAGACACTGTGGCCCTGCAGCGCCGCTGGCAAGGCTTCAAACGCGAGGTAGGCATAGGGTGAAACGAAATCAAGATAAAAGGTGATGTGTTTCACGCCAGGTCTCCTTGCAGCCGCTTTTCAATCCGGCTCCAGATCACCCTGCGTGCAGGGTCCTCCACTTTGGACCAGGCGATGATTTCGT
>CAIOLZ010000332.1 GCA_903859265.1 uncultured beta proteobacterium | reverse complement strand
TGATCGTGGCCGGTGGCGGCATCATCAACGCCGATGCTTCCGACCTGCTGGTGGAATTTGCCGAGCTCACTGGCGTGCCAGTGATTCCCACACTGATGGGCTGGGGCGCGATTCCTGACGATCACCCGCTGATGGCCGGCATGGTGGGCCTGCAAACCAGCCACCGCTACGGCAATGCCACTTTTCTGGCCAGCGACTTCGTACTAGGCATCGGCAACCGCTGGGCCAATCGCCACACCGGCTCCACCGAGGTGTATTGCAAAGGCCGCACCTTCGTGCATGTGGACATCGAGCCCACCCAAATCGGCCGCGTATTCAATCCGGACCTGGGCATCGTCAGCGATGCGCGTGCCGCGCTCGAAATGTTCGTGCAGGTGGCGCGCGAGCGCATGGCCAGCAAAACACTGACAAACTACAGCACCTGGGCCAAACGCTGTGCCGAGCGCAAACAACTGATGCACCGCAAAACGCATTACACCGAGACCCCGATCAAACCCATGCGCGTGTACGAGGAAATGAACAAGGCGTTACCGCGCGACACCATTTATGTGACCACGATTGGCTTGAGCCAGATTGCCGGTGCACAGTTTCTCAACGTCTTCGGGCCACGCCAGTGGATCAATTGTGGTCAGGCCGGGCCCCTGGGCTGGACCATGCCGGCGGCACTCGGCGTGGTTGCGGCAGACCCCACGCGCAACGTTGTCGCACTGTCGGGTGACTACGACTTCCAGTTCATGGTGGAAGAGCTGGCCGTGGGCGCCCAGTTTCGCCTGCCCTATGTGCACGTCCTCGTCAACAACAGCTACCTGGGCCTGATACGCCAAAGCCAGCGCGGCTTTGAGATGGACTTCTGCGTGCAGCTGGCTTTTGAGAACCAGAATGTGGACGACCACATGCTGCAAAGCTACGGCGTGGACCATCAGGCAGTCGTGCAAGGTCTGGGTTGCAAGAGCCTGCGCGTCACGGACCCGGAAAAAATACAGGATGCGCTGGTACAGGCGCGCGCCATGGCCCATGCGTTCCGCGTGCCGGTGGTGGTAGAAGTGATTCTGGAAAAAGTGACCAATATCGCCATGGGCACCGAGATCGACAAAATCAACGAGTTCGAGGACATCGACTGCCGCCACCCGCAAGGCAAGCAAGGGCTTGAAATGGCTGGCCTGCTGGAATAACAATGCCGAAATTTTCTGCCAACCTCAGCATGCTCTTTACCGAGCTACCGTTTCTGGACCGGTTCGAAGCCGCCGCGCGTGCAAGTTTTGAAGCCGTTGAACTACAGTTTCCCTATGCTTTTGCGGCAAATGACATCCGCCAACGGCTCGATGACAACGGCTTAAAGCTGGTGCTGCACAACATGCCAGCCGGCAACTGGGACGCCGGCGAGCGCGGCATCGCGTGTGATCCAAGCCGGGTGCCGGAGTTCCGCTCCGGCGTCAACCAGGCGATGGAGTATGCGCAAGTGTTGGGGGTGGGTCAGCTCAACTGTCTGGCCGGCAAAGCGCCACCCGGAGTCTCTACCGATGCACTGCGCGAAACCTTTGTCAGTAATTTATCTTACGCAGCAGACGCATTCCGTGCTGCGGGACTGAGGCTTCTTATCGAGCCCATCAACACCTACGATATTCCCGGTTTCTATCTGAATCGCACGGACCAGGCGCTGGCCATTCTGGATGCCGTCGGGGCTGACAACGCATTGGTGCAGTACGACGTTTACCACGCGCAACGCATGGAAGGCGAATTGGCTGCCACCCTGCAAAAACAATTGCACCGCATAGGCCACATCCAGGTGGCCGACAACCCCGGGCGCAACGAGCCTGGAACCGGAGAAATCAACTACGCCTTCCTGCTGGCGCACCTGGACCGTATTGGCTACAGCGGCTGGGTCGGTTGCGAATACAAACCGGCTGCGAGTACCACGGAAGGCTTAGGCTGGCGCCAGAGGTTGGCGCCGGTCTAAAAACACGCGCGCATCACTGCAAGCACGTGTCCATTTTTTATCAAAAGGGCTTTCAAACCACGTCAAACGACTCATGCACCCGGTCGTTTTTCCGATTCCCGCAGCCGACTTAAGTAGCGCTCAAGCTCAGTCTGGACTTCATCGCGATGTTGGGTCTGAAGCTCTGCAACATGGTCCTTGAGAATCAAAGACATGTTGACCCAGGA
>CAIOLZ010000331.1 GCA_903859265.1 uncultured beta proteobacterium | reverse complement strand
GCGCGTGTCACCTGCCAGCATGAATGCAGCCAGCGGCGCGTCGGATGCTTTGCCTTGCAGGCGCACGGCGCGGCGCTGGCCGCGTTTGGCGGCGGCATCGCGTGCGACATCCGGGCCCTGCAAACCCATGCTGACTTCGATCTTTGACAACACGTCCTCCGGCACCGGCTCATGGTGTGCCGCACGAAACAACACACCGTGGCGCGCTCCCTGCAAATCGTCCATGGCGACGTTGTTGGCAAACGGAACGCAGCTGCTGAATGAAAACTCGCCCATCAAGGTCTGCAACGCCCGCCGCGCCTGCAGTGCGGTTGATTCCGGCAACCACGCCATCGCCATCAATGTCCAGGGCAACTCCGCTTTGAGGACCTTGACTGCGGCATGCTTGAATTCGGGCTGCTTGGAGTCCGGACAAAAGGCGGAAGTAGTCAGCGCATTGACTCCCGCAAGGCGCTGGCCGCGGGCACTGAGCCCGCTGATAAATTCTTCCCCCCAGTGCATGGCCATAAACACCTGGCCCAGGCCGAGTTCTGCACTGGGCTGGATTGGAGCCATGATGCTGCCCCGCTTGCTGGTCACTTGCACCAGATCGCCCTCTTTGAGCAGGCGCCGATCCATGTCCTGCGGGTGCATTTGCAAGGCGGGCTCACGCACATGGCCAAACAGGCGCCCCAGCGTGCCAGTGCGGCTCATGCCATGCCACTGATCGCGCAGACGACCGGTGGTCAGCGAGAAAGGAAAACGCGAGTCACGCGGCTCCGCAACGGGCTGATAGGCACTGGCGCAAAACCGTGCCCGGCCATCGTCGGTGGCAAATTGGCCGTCCTCGTACAGGCGCGCTTTTCCTTTTCCAGCACCCGCCGGCGCAGGCCACTGTTGCGGCGCCCTATCGAGTGCGGCGTAGCTCAGCCCTGTGATATCCAGATCACGCCCGCGGGTCGATTCACGGTGCTCGTTCCAGACCGACTCCGCCGAGTCGTAAGGAAACAGAGTAGCCCCGGTGCGCCCCAGCGCGACCTCCAGCCGCCGAGCAAAGTCCACTGCGATCTGCCAATCATGCCGGGGCGAATTGTCAACGCCAAAGAGAGTCTGGTCGGCACAGGGTTCTGCGCAGGTAAAGGAGGAGCCCGCCGCGCGGGCGGGGGACACGGAGCAGAGCCCTGTGCCGACCAGACTCTCGCCCGAGGCGACAGGACCCGCGACCGGTGGCCAAACCGCAGCCCGCACCCGGCTGATACAGCGCTCGCTGTTGGTAACAGTGCCCTCCTTTTCGCCCCAGGTCGTAGCCGGCAACAAAAGGTCGGCATAGGCGCAACTTGCGGTGGTCGCAAAGGCTTCCTGCACCACCACAAACTCGGCCCGCTCCAGCGCGCGGCGCACGGTGTTCTGGTCGGGCATGCTTTGCGCCGGGTTGGTGCAGGCAATCCACAGTGCCTTGATCTCGCCATCCGCAGCGGCCTGGAACATTTCTACCGCGGTTTTGCCAGGATTGGCCGGAACGTCCGCGATGCCCCAGAGCTTTGCCACTTCGGCCCGATGAACCGGATTGGCAAGATCGCGGTGGGCGCTGAGCAAATTGGCCAGGCCACCCACTTCGCGCCCGCCCATGGCATTGGGTTGTCCGGTGAGCGAGAACGGACCTGCGCCCGCTTTTCCAATCTGGCCGGTGGCCAGGTGCAGGTTGATCAGCGCCGTGTTCTTGGCAGTTCCGCTGCTGGATTGGTTCAAGCCCTGGCAATACAGACTCAGGGTCGGCTGGCGCGGACGGGCGTGCTGCCTGTCTTCGTCCGTGCCAACACCCGCAAACCAGCGCGTGGCCTGCAGCAGTGCGTCTTTGCTGATGCCGCAGACCTGCGAGACCATGTCAGGCGTGCAATCGCGCACCATCGCTTTGAGCGCGTCAAAGCCGCTGGTGTGCTGCGCGATAAACGCTTGGTCGGTCCAGCCCTCCCACAACATCAGGTGCAACATGCCGTTAAAAAGCATCACGTCGGTGCCGGGTTGCAGCGGCAAATAGAGGTCGGCGATCTCGGCGGTGTCGGTCTTGCGCGGATCGCACACGATGATTTTGAGTGCGGGGTTGTTGCGCCTGGCGTCTTCGATCCGCCGAAACAGCACGGGGTGCGCGTAGGCCGCATTCGACCCGACGATAAACAGCATCTGCGCGTGGTTCACATCGTCGTAGCAGGCTGGCGGGGCATCCGCGCCCAGCGTTTTCTTGTAGCCCGCCACGGCGCTGCTCATGCACAGGCGCGAATTGGTGTCGATGTTGTTGGTACCAATCAAGCCCTTGGCAAGCTTGTTGAAGACGTAGTAATCCTCGGTGAGCAGCTGTCCGGACACATAAAACCCCACAGCATCCGGTCCGTGGTCGCGCACGATGCGCGCGAACGTATCGGTGGCATGGCCCAAGGCAGTGTCCCAGTCCACTGCCTGCGGCACACCACCACGCGCGAACCGCCGCATCGGTTGCAGCAAGCGCGTCTGCTGTGTGACCGCCGCGCTCGCGGTCAGGTGCAGCGTGGAACCTTTGGAACACAAACGTCCAAAGTTGGCCGGATGGTCTGGATCCCCGCGCACGCCGGTAATTTGTGCGCCCTCGCTCTGAATAATGACGCCACAGCCCACGCCGCAATAGGGGCAGGTGGAGCGGGTTTCTTTCATGCTGGGGTCTTGCGGCTGGCGGGCCCCGCCACCGGGCGTGTCAAATCAATGGCGAGGGTGCGCAACTCTGCCGCATGGAGGTACACCTGCCCGTCTTCTGTCCTGACGCTGAATTTGGGGGTGCAACCTTCATCGGGCGCTGCCGCCTGGCCGTCGCACAGGCCAATCGTCCAATTGTGCAACGGGCAGGCGACGCTGGTGCCAAAAACAATGCCCTGTGACAACGGGCCGCCCTTGTGCGGGCAGCGGTCGAGCAGCGCAAACACTTCGTCTCGTGTGTTGCGAAATACGGCCACGTCCAGCCCCTGCGCTCGCGCTACACGCCGCGCGCCGAGCACCGGAATATCGTCGACCCGGCAGATCAGTGTCCATTCGCTCATGCGGTCGCTCCTTCGCCGGTGCGCAGCGCACCAAACTGTCGCGTATCCACCGCGGCCTTGTCGAATTCGAACCAGGGGTCAGGCTCACCATCGAGTGCAAATTGCAAGCGCTCCCAGAGTGCTTTGCGCCCTGCCTCGTCGTCGAGAATCCGCTTCTTGACGTAGTCCAACCCCACGCGATTGACGTAGTGCACGGTGCGCTCCAGGTACCAGCCTTCGGTGCGGTACAGCTCGCAAAACGCACCGGTGTACTCCAGCACTTCTTCGGCGGTCTTGAGCTTGGTGAAGAAATGCGCGACCTCGGTCTTGATACCGCCGTTACCGGCGATATACATCTCCCAGCCACTGTCCACACCGATGATGCCAACGTCCTTGATGCCGGCTTCCGCGCAGTTGCGCGGGCATCCTGACACCGCAAACTTGACCTTGTGCGGGGCGTACATGCGCCACATGGCGCGCTCCAGGTCTTTGCCCATTTGCGTGCTGTCCTGGGTGCCCATGCGGCACCACTCGCTGCCCACGCAGGTCTTCACCGTGCGCAGCGCCTTGGCATACGCGTGGCCACTGGGCATGCCGATTTCCTGCCACACGGCGGCCAGGTCTTCTTTCTTTACGCCCAGCAAATCGATACGCTGACCGCCCGTAACCTTGACCGTGGGAATCTTGAACTTGTCCACTGCGTTGGCAATGCGGCGCAACTCATCGGCGGTGGTCTCGCCACCCCACATGCGCGGGATCACGCTGTAGGTGCCATCTTTCTGGATATTGGCGTGGCTGCGCTCATTGATGAAGCGGCTTTGGGGATCGTCTTTGGCTTCTTTGGGCCAACTGCTGATGAGGTAGTAGTTCACCGCCGGACGACAGCTCGCACAACCGTTGGGCGTGCGCCAGCCAAGCCCCTCGTAAACCTGCGCAATGCTCAGATACTTGTTGGCCACAATCGCTTCGCGCACCGCCTGGTGCCCGTGGTCGGTGCAACCACACATGGCCTTGGTCTTGGGCGTTGCCGAATAGTCACCGCCCGCCGTGAACATCAGAATTTGCTCCACCAGACCGGTGCACGAACCGCACGAAGCGCTGGCCTTGGTGTGCTTGCGGACCTCTTCAATCGTAAACAGGCCCTTGTCTTTGATGGCCTTGCAGATGGCGCCTTTCTTGACCCCGTTGCAGCCGCAAACCTCCGCGTCATCGGGCATGGTGGCGGCCTTGTTGTGACCTTCATGGCCAACGTCACCAATATTGCTTTCGCCAAACATCAGTTTGTCGCGGATGTCTGCAATGGAGCGCCCATCGCGCAACAACTTGAAGTACCAGCTACCGTCCACGGTGTCGCCATACATGCAGGCGCCCACCAGCTTGTCATCCTTGATCACCAACTTTTTGTAAACGCCGCCAAACGGGTCGCTCATGACAATTTCTTCCGTGCCCTGCCCGCCTGCAAAGTCCCCGGCGCTGAACAAATCAATGCCTGTCACCTTCAGCTTGGTAGAAGTGAGCGAGCCCTGGTAGCGACCAATGCCGTACAACGCCAAATGGTTGGCCGCGACTTTGGCCTGCTCAAACAGCGGCGCCACCAAACCGTAGGCAATACCGCGGTGCGCCGCACATTCGCCTACGCTGTAGATGCGGGCGTCGGTCACGGTTTGCATGGTGTCGGTCACCACAATGCCTTTGTCCACGTGCAGCCGCATGCTTTGCGCCAGCGCCGTGTTGGGCCGGATGCCGACCGCCATCACCACCAGATCAGCAGGCACTTGCGTACCGTCTTTGAAACGGATCGCCTTCACGCGGCCGGATTTGCCATCGGCCCCGGAACCGACCAGTTCCTGGGTTTGCGCGCCCATCAAAAAATTCAATCCCCGCGCCTCCAGAGACTTGCGCAGCAGGCCGCCGGCCACACTGTCCAACTGCCGTTCCATCAGCGTCGGCATCACGTGGACCACGGTGACTTTCATGCCGCGCAACATCAGCCCGTTGGCCGCCTCCAGGCCCAGCAGCCCGCCACCGATGACCACTGCGTGCTGGTATTTGGTTGCGGCCTCAATCATGGCGTTGGTGTCCGCAATGTCGCGGTAGGCGATCACGCCTTCCAGATCCTTGCCGGGCACCGGCAAGATGAACGGGTTAGAGCCCGTACACAGCAGCAAACGGTCGTAATTGGCTTCGGTGACAACGCCGCTGGCATCCACCGATCGCACCACGCGCCTGACCCGGTCAACCTCGGTCACTGTTTTTCCGGCATGCAGCGTGATGCCGTTGTCGGTGTACCAATCAAATGGATTGAGCACGATCTCGTCGAGTGTTTGCTCGCCG
>CAIOLZ010000330.1 GCA_903859265.1 uncultured beta proteobacterium | reverse complement strand
TCACCGGCTTTGCAACTTGCAGCAGGCGCGGGTCACCCATTTTCAAAATTTCACGAACTGCCATTGAGCATCTCCAAAAGACTTGCTTCGTCGAGCACGGTCACGCCCAGTTCCATTGCTTTGTCGAGTTTGCTGCCGGCCTCGGAACCGGCCACGACAAAACTGGTTTTCTTGCTGACGGAGCCCGACACTTTGCCACCGGCAGCTTCAATGAGATCTTTGGCGGCGTCGCGGCCTAAGGTTGGCAAAGTGCCAGTGAGTACAAAGGTTTTTCCTAGCAGCGGTTTGGGACTGTCGTTGGCTGCAACGCCAGCTTCCCAAGTTACGCCGCAGGCGCGCAATTGTTCCACCACCTCGCGGTTATGGGCTTGGGTGAAAAAAAGATGAATACTTTTGGCGACGATGGGGCCGACGTCGTTGACCGCTGTGAGTTCCTCTTCCGAGGCGTTCATGATGGGGTCGATCTGGCCGAAGTGCCTGGCCAACTCTTTCGCGGTGGCCTCGCCCACATGGCGGATGCCCAATCCAAAAATAAAGCGCTCAAAGTGGTGTGCTTAGATTTTTCGAGTGCATCAATGATGTTCTGCGCAGACTTTTCCGCCATGCGGTCCAGACTGACCAACGCGTTCAAGCCCAGACGGTACAAATCCGGCAAGGTGCGTACGACGTTGGCATCTACCAGTTGCTCGACAAGTTTGTCGCCCAGGCCTTCGATCTCGACCGCACGCCGCTGTGCAAAGTGCAGAATGGCCTGCTTGCGCTGGGCGCTGCAAAAGAGCCCGCCCGTGCATCGGTAGTCGGCCTCGCCATCTTCGCGCACGGCATCGGACCCGCAGACCGGACACACGCGCGGCATGGTGAAAAGTGCCGCGCCCTCGACGCGTTTTTCAACGAGCACCGAGACCACCTCCGGGATCACATCGCCGGCGCGGCGCACGACCACCGTGTCACCGACACGCACGTCCTTGCGACGCGCCTCGTCCTCGTTGTGCAGCGTGGCGTTGGTAACGGTAACGCCACCCACAAAAACCGGCGCCAGCTTGGCAACTGGCGTGAGTTTTCCGGTGCGCCCCACCTGCACATCGATGCCCAAAACCGTGGTCAGTTGCTCCTGCGCGGGATATTTGTGCGCCACGGCCCAACGCGGTTCGCGCGTGACAAAGCCCAATCGCTGCTGCAGCGCCAAGCTGTTGACTTTGTAAACCACTCCGTCAATATCAAACGGCAAGGCATCGCGCTCCCTGGCGATGCGCTGGTGATACGCCACCAGACCCGGTGCACCAACCACCACCTGCACCTGGCTTGCGACCGGAAATCCCCATGCTTTGAGCGTTTGCAAAAGCTCCATGTGGGTGCTGAAGAGCTCTGTTGCTGGCCGGGGTGCGATCTCGCCCACACCGTAGGCAAAAAAACTCAAAGGGCGCTGCGCCGCAATGGCCGGGTCAAGCTGGCGCACCGCACCTGCAGCAGCATTGCGCGGGTTGACGAAGGTCTTTTCCCCCTTTGCACCGGCGGCAATGCGCTCCCGCTGGCGCTCGTTGAGTGCTTCAAAATCGTCACGCCGCATATACACCTCACCCCGGACCTCGAGCACGTCCGGCAGCGGCATCCACTGCGAACCGGGCTCGATCCTGAGCGGTATCTGCCCAATCGTGCGGATGTTTTGGGTGACGTCTTCACCGGTTTCGCCATCGCCGCGAGTCGCTGCCTGGACCAGCACACCACGTTCATAGCGCAGGTTCATGGCAAGCCCATCGAACTTGAGCTCTGCCACATATTCCACTGCCGCTGCGTCCTCGGTCCATTCCAGTTCACGGCGCACGCGAGCATCAAAATTTTTTGCGCCGCTGGATTCAGTATCGGTCTCGGTGCGAATGCTCAGCATGGGCACGGCATGGCGCACTGGTAAGAACTGGTCGAGTGCTTTTCCGCCAACCCGCTGCGTCGGCGAATCGGGAGCAATCAATTCGGGATGCCGGGCCTCCAAAGCCTGCAATTCCCGAAATAAACGGTCGTACTCAGCGTCCGGGATTTCCGGTGCATCCAGCACGTAATACAGGTGTGCATGGCGATGCAACGCTTGGCGAAGCTGCTCTATTTGGGACGCATCCGACATTGCAGGAACTTAAGAAAACAACCTGCGCGCCAGTGGCGAACCGGCCGCCAGATCGCGCGCTTCCAGCGTGTCGTAAAGCGATTGCAGTTCCTGCCGGATGGTTGCCATGGTCGGCGTCTCCAGTGGCTGGGCGTTGTCATCGGTGACCACGCCGTCCATGCTGGACGCCAATTCAAAAGCAGCTTTCTGCATGCGCGCAAACGGATCCTCGGTGCGATCGACCTGGGCCACATCCAGGTGCAGGTTCAGTTCACGAATAGCTCTTTGGGCCGGATCGTCGGCCAAAGCCGCTTGCGCGTCAAAAGCCAGTACCAACAGAGGCGGCGCCCCCTCCACTTCCGATGGCAACACCATGCGACCTGCAATGGCACCTGCGACAAAACCCAACCGGGCCGCATGTTGCTGCACGTAGCCCGGACTCCAGGAAGCATTGCGCGCACGCAAGGTGAAACTGAGCTGTGCATCGTGCGCACTGGCGAACTGGTCAAGTTCGCGCGCGCGCGCCACTTCGTCACGCATTTCCGGGAATTCGGCGGTCGCATTCATGGCGTCGGCAAAGGCTTGTGCCTTGACAACAAACTCGGAATATTCGATTTCGTTGAGGGGTCCCTGACGGTTAGCCAATTGAACGCCAGCCTGAAAACCTCCATAGCGCTGACCTGCCACCGGCGTTTCCCACACCAGGCTGGCAAGGTTGTAGCCTTCAATCGCAAACGGTTTTGTTCCCACACGCCGCGTCGCAGGCATGGCGGCGATGGCAGCATCACCGGACGCCGCAGGCGTTGACGGGTCCAGCGCCAGAGTGGCAATGACGTCAATCAACGCGTCCATCGCCGGCTTTCGCACCTGTACGGGCAATGGTCCCGAGCGCGCAATCGCAGCGCCCGGGCTGGTGTCCTCGAAAACCGGTTCACGAGTACCTCGAAGGGCAGCGTCCGGCATCGGCTCGGGTGAAGCTTGACGGGGGGCGCTTCTTCGGGAGTTCCAGGCGCTGTGCGCCACAATGCCTACCAGCACCAGTCCGCCCGCGACGGCTAAACCAATTTGTAAATTGCTCATCCTGAAAGCTTAAGCGAGTTCAGCCATCGTCATTGCGGATTCCATGTCCACCGCGACGATCCGCGACACGCCTTGCTCCTGCATGGTGACGCCAATCAGTTGCTCGGCCATTTCCATGGCAATCTTGTTGTGGCTGATAAACAAAAACTGGGTTTCCTTGCTCATGCTCGATACCAGCTTGGCGTAACGCTCGGTATTGGCATCATCAAGCGGCGCGTCAACCTCGTCGAGCAAACAGAAAGGCGCCGGGTTGAGCTGGAAAATGGCAAACACCAGCGCGATGGCCGTAAGTGCTTTCTCTCCACCCGACAGCAAATGAATGGTCTGATTTTTTTTGCCGGGAGGCTGCGCGATCACTTGCACACCGGAGTCCAGGATCTCGTCCCCTGTAATCACCAGCCTGGCATTGCCACCACCAAAAAGCTCAGGGAACATGCGACCGAAATGGGCGTTGACCTGGTCGAAAGTGCCGGAAAGGAGTTCACGTGTTTCGGCGTCGATTGTGCGAATGGCGTCTTCCAGCGTCGCCATGGCGTCCGTCAAATCCGTGCTTTGCGCATCCAGGAATTGTTTGCGTTCGCGCGCCGCGCTAAGCTCATCCAGAGCCGCCAAATTGACCGCCCCCAATGCCGTGATTTCGCGTTGAATGCGATCGAGGTCGGATTGCATGCCGGCTAGGCGCACATTGCCCTCGGCCACACTTTTTTCGACGGCGTCCAGGTCAGCTTGCGCGTCCGTGAGCAAAGTCTCGAATTGTTCGAAGCCCAACTGCGCAGCCTGCTCTTTGAGTCGGAAGTCTGTAATGCGCTGGCGCAAAGGGTCAAGCTCACGCTCCAATTGCATGCGACGCTCGTCACTGGCACGCAATTTGGTAGTCAGGTCGTCGTATTCGCTGCGCTTGGCACCCAAAGCCTGCTCGCGTTCGAGCTTCAGGGCCAGCGCGTTTTGCAGTCCGCCTTGGGCGGCAGCATCCGTCAGACGCGAAAGTTCTTCTAGGGCACGCTGTTCTTCGGCGTGAATCGAATCGGTTTGCGCCTTTGCAGTCTCAATTGCACGGGACAACTCGGCGGTGCGCGCCTGCAGACTGCGCTGGGAAAATGAGGCCTCTTGCGCCTGCCGCTCCAGACTGCGCTGTTGCTCACGGCATTGGGTCAGTCTCTGCTGGGCCTCAATCACCCGCTCCTCCAGTTGGGCGTGGCGCTCCTGCGTATCGGCAAGTTGCATATCAAGCGCCTCAAAGCGACCCTCGGCGGTAGCACGGCGCTCCTGCAAATCGTCCATTTGGGCCAAAACTTCCGACAAGTCGGAGTCAATTTGCGCACTGCGCGCACGGGACTGTTCCGCCAATTGCGTTAGGCGCAGGGTTTCAACCTGCAAAGCGTGGTGGCGGCTTTGGGCGTCTGTCGCCTCGCGTCGGATGTTGGTCAGCGTCTGGGCATTCTCGGCATAAGCGCTCTCGCAGCGCGCCAGATCGACCCGTGTTTGCGCAGCAATCAAAGCCTGTGCACGAACCTGTTTTTCGAGATTTTCAATTTCCTGCGCCCGGGCCAGCAAGCCGGATTGCTCGGAATCGGGCGCATAAAAGGTAATGCTATGGGCGGTGATGGCATGCCCGCCTTTGAGAAAAATGCACTCACCCGGCTGCAGCCGGCCGCGCTGTGCAATCGCCTCCTCCATACTGATCGCGGTGTACTGACCATGCAACCAGTCAGCCAGCACCGCACGCTGCCCGGCATCGTTAACCCGCAACAGGTCCGATAGTCGCGGCATGCCCGATGCCGCGTCCGGTGCAGATGCCAAAGGAGGGCTGAAAAACGCCAGTTTGGCCGGCGGCGCATCGTTGACAAAAGCCCGAACCCGGTCCAGCTGCGAAACTTCAAGGGCGCCAAGCCGCTCACGCAACGCGTTTTCCAGCGCGTTTTCCCAGCCCTGCTCGATGTGGATGCGGCTCCACAAGCCCTGCAAGTGGTCCAGACCATGTTTTTGCAACCAGGGCTGCAATTTGCCGTCGGTCTTGACCTTTTCCTGCAAGGCCTTCAGGGCCTCCAGACGCGCCGATAAATCGGCCTCGCGCGCAGATTCGGTGTTCACGGCATGCTGCTGTTCGCGGCGGGCCGAGTCGAGTTGGGGCACCGTTTCCTGGAGTTCATGCAACCGGGCCTGAGTCACCTCAAGCGACTCCTGAGAAGCCTCCAACTGCACTTGCAACTGCACCAGCCGCGCCTCGTCGGGCGATGCCAG
>CAIOLZ010000329.1 GCA_903859265.1 uncultured beta proteobacterium | reverse complement strand
GTTGCTTGATACCGAGGGAGATGCGCTCGCGGTCCACGTCCACCGCCAACACCAGAGCTTCCACTTCCTGGCCCTTTTTGAACTCACGCACGGCGGCTTCGCCGGTTTCGTTCCAGGACAGGTCAGACAGATGCACCAGGCCGTCAATGCCAGCCGCCAATCCGACAAACACGCCGAAGTCGGTGATGGATTTGATCGGGCCTTTGACGCGGTCGCCACGCTTGGTGTTTTGTGCAAATTCTTGCCATGGATTGGCCTTGCATTGCTTCATGCCCAAGGAGATGCGGCGCTTGTCTTCGTCGATTTCCAGAACCATAACTTCGACTTCGTCGCCCAGAGCCACGATTTTGGACGGAGCCACGTTTTTGTTGGTCCAGTCCATTTCGGACACGTGCACCAAGCCTTCGATGCCGGGTTCGAGTTCCACAAACGCGCCGTAGTCGGCAATGTTGGTGATCTTGCCGAACATGCGGGTACCTTGCGGGTAGCGGCGGTTCACGCCCATCCAAGGGTCATCGCCCATTTGCTTGAGGCCCAAGGACACACGATTTTTCTCGGTGTCAAACTTGAGGATCTTGGCAGTGATTTCTTGACCAGCTTGCACCACTTCGGACGGGTGGCGCACACGACGCCATGCCATGTCGGTGATGTGCAACAAGCCATCGATGCCGCCCAAATCAACGAACGCACCGTATTCGGTGATGTTCTTGACCACGCCTTGCACCACAGAGCCTTCTTTGAGGGTGTGCATGAGTTTGGCGCGCTCTTCGCCCATGGAAGCTTCGACCACAGCGCGGCGGCTGAGCACCACGTTGTTGCGCTTGCGGTCGAGCTTGATAACCTTGAATTCGAGGGTCTTGTTTTCGTACGGAGACAGGTCTTTGGTAGGACGTGTGTCCACCAGGGAGCCGGGCAGGAATGCGCGAATGCCGTTGACCAGAACGGTCAGGCCGCCCTTGACCTTGCCGGAGGTGGTGCCGGTCACAAATTCGCCGGATTCCAGGGCCTTTTCCAGGCTCATCCAGGAAGCCAGACGCTTGGCTTTGTCGCGGGAGAGGATGGTGTCGCCGTAGCCGTTTTCCACGGAGTCGATGGCAACGGATACGAAGTCGCCTACCTGGACTTCGATTTCGCCCTTGTCGCTTTTGAATTCTTCGATAGGTACGTAGGCTTCAGATTTGAGGCCAGCGTTGACCACAACGAAACTGTGCTCGATGCGCACGACTTCAGCGGTGATGACTTCACCAGTGCGCATTTCAGAGCGTTGCAGGGATTCTTCAAATAGGGCTGCGAAAGATTCAGACATTTAGCATGCAGTGAAACTGCGGGGTTAAGTTGTAGAACCCCAGGGCCAGTGCGCTGTCGCGCGATGAGAGCCATGGGGACCCAAGCGCCTTTCAGATTTTTCCGAAAGGCTGTTTGCCTTGCCACCAGTCCAAAACGATGTTGACCGACTGTTCCACGGTCAATTCCGAGTTGTCCAGCAGTTTGGCGTCTTCAGCAGGCTTCAAGGGCGCAATCATGCGGGTGGTGTCCCGCGCGTCGCGCGCCTCCAAATCAGCGAGAAGGTTGTCGAGTATAACGGGAATTCCCTTTAATATCAATTGCTTATAGCGACGCTCAGCCCGGCAGGCGGCACTGGCCGTCAAAAATACTTTAAGCGGTGCATCGGGGAAGATGACAGTTCCCATATCGCGTCCATCGGCGACGAGCCCTGGCAATTTACGAAAACTGCGTTGAAATTCCACCAGCGCCTCACGCACCATCGGGAAGGCAGACACCTTGGACGCGTTCAGGCCCGCTTCTTCTGTGCGGATGGCGTCGCTGACATCCACGTCCGAGAGCAAAATTTTGCTGCCTTGAAACCGGATGTCCAGCGTGCGCAGCACATCGACGATCCGTTCCTGATTGGCGATCTCCAGCGCGAGGCCTGCTTGCGCAGCGGCCAGAGCCGTGATTCGATAGAGGGATCCCGAGTCCAGAAAATGGTAGCCCAGGCGCGCCGCTACTGCTGCAGCCAACGTGCCTTTGCCCGAAGCAGTGGGGCCGTCCATGCACAGCACGGGAATTTTCCCTGGCACCGGATGGGACACTGAAAGCAGGGTCTCGAAGTACTCAGGGAATGTTTTGGCCACGCACTGGGGATCTTCGATGCGCACCGGCAGCTCCGCCGGATTGAACGCGGCCAGTGAAAAGCACATCGCAATCCGGTGGTCGTCGTAGGTAGGGATGCTGGCCGGCTTCCAATGTGCCGGAGATTGGGGCGGTGTGATTTGCAGAAAGTCAGCGCCTTCCTCCACCGTTGCGCCGAGCTTGCGCAGGCCGGTGGTCATGGCGGCGATGCGATCCGTTTCCTTGACCCGCCAGCTCGCAATATTGCGCAGGGTGGATGTTCCATCCGCGTAGAGCGCCATGACTGCCAGGGTCATGGCCGCGTCCGGGATGTGGTTGCAGTCGATGTCAATGGCCCTGAGTGGCCAGACGCCCCGGCGCACCTTCAGCCAGTTGGGACCACTTTCGACACGGGCACCCATGTCCCGGGCTGCATCAACGAAGCGGATGTCACCTTGAATCGAGTCCGCACCCACGCCCTGGATGGTGATGCCGCCATCGCCAGCGCCGTGGCCATGCATGCCAATCGCAATCGCGCCGAGCGCGACAAAGTAGCTGGCGCTCGAGGCATCGGCTTCCACATGCAAGTGGCCCGGGCTGGTGAACTTTGAGCCGGCGGTAATCGTGAAGCGCTGCCAGCCGTCGCGTTCGACCATGACGCCAAAACGCGCCAGCAGGTTCAACGTGATCTCTATGTAGGGCCGGGAAATCAGCTCCCCGACCACATCGATCACGATGTTTTCCCGCGCTACCAGTGGCAGGGCCATCAGCAAGGCGGTCAAAAATTGGCTGGATACGTCGCCGCGCACACGGATTGGCTCCGACAAATTCAGTGTTGGCCGGCCGATGCGCAGGGGCGGGAAACCAGCATTGCCCAGGTAGTCGATCGTGCATCCGAGCTGGCGCAGTGCATCCACCAGATCGCCGATCGGGCGCTCATGCATCCGGGGGACACCGCCGAGTTCGAACCCGCCACCCAGTACCGCCAAAGCCGCGGTGAGCGGTCGCATCGCCGTTCCGGCATTGCCCAGGAATAATGGCGTAACAGTGGTTGCGCCGGACCCCGGAGGGTTTAATTTCCCGCCCAACCCCGTTACCTGCAATTCAGTACCGTTTTGCACAATCCGGCAACCCATTTGCCGCAGGGCAGTCAGCATCACCCGGGTGTCATCGCTGTCGAGCAAATCGTGAATGCAGGTAACGCCGTCGCACAGCGCAGCCAGCAATAAAACCCGGTTGGATATGCTTTTGGAGCCCGGCAGCGTAACGCTTCCGGTGGCACCGGCCAGGGGCGGTAGGTCGAGGAATTCGGTGGTGAACATCAGGGGCTGGTTTTGACACCCATGCGCCAGTTGGCGCGGGTCATGCTGGCGCGTTCGAGCTGGCTTTCAAGCTCCGCGGCATTGCCGCTGGAAATCAATTGTTCAAGCGCCTGCAGGCTGTGTTGGAAAAGTTTGCTCTGTGCCAGCAACTCCTGTGCATTGGCGAGCATGATGTCGCGCCAAATTTTGGGGTCGCCGGCGGCGATGCGCGTGAAGTCACGGAACCCCGGACCAGCCAGCGACAGAAAGTTTTCACCCTGCTGCTGTCCGGAAATGGCATTCATCAAAGCGAATGCAAGCAGGTGCGGCAAGTGGCTCACCGATGCGAAGGCTGCATCATGTTGTTCGGGTGTCATTTGTGACACCTTGCAGCCCAGCGCAGTCCAGACATTGACTGCATTTTGCAAGTGCGCTGCGTTGGTCGCCTCAACAGGGGTCAGGATAACCTGGCGTCCGGAGAACAGGTCCACGTCGGCGTTATCGACGCCCGCCACCTCTTTGCCGGCAATCGGGTGGCAGGGGACAAAAAGACCCATGTGTTCGCGCAATGTCCGGCGCGCCGCATCGACCACGTCATGTTTGGTCGAGCCTACATCCATGATCAGCATGTCGGGCCGCACCAGATGCTTGATCGCCTTGAATGTCGCCTCGGTGGAAGCCACTGGGACGGCTATCAGAACGATGTCGGCACCGGACACCGCAAGCAGGGCCGAAGGCGCTTCAACATCGATGATGCCGAGTTGCCTGGCACGTTCGGTAGTGGTGGGCGACTTGCTGTAACCGACAACGCGCTTGACCAGACCGGCGCGTTTCATCGCCAGTGCGAAAGAGCTCCCCATCAGGCCGCAACCAATCAATCCAAGCTGTTCAAACATGATGGGTCCTTGCGCTGTTGGGAGGTCAGTCGGCTAGCGGATAGGTGCCAAGCACTTTGTAAAAAGCGCACAGGCTTTGCAGGTCGGCCAATGCTGCGGCCACATTGGGCTGCGAGGGGTGGCCTTGCAAGTCGATGTAGAAATAGTAGTCCCACTGGCCGGAGCGGGCAGGGCGGGACTCGAAGCGTGTCATCGACACGCCGTGCTGTTTGAGCGGCACCAGCATGTCATGCACGGCACCGGGTCGGTTCGGTACCGAGACGACCAGACTCGTGCAGTCTTTGCCCGATGCCTGCGGCGGCGGCATGACGCTGGGCAGGCACACCATGACAAACCGGGTCCGGTTGAAGGCTTCGTCCTGAATCGCGTGGGCAGCCGTGTGCAAGCCAAATTCCGAGCCGGCGCGTTCGCTGGCGATGCCCGCCCATGCAGGGTTGACGGCCGCCAACCGCGCGCCCTCGGCGTTGCTGGACACGGCGCGACGTTCGGCGTTTGGCAAGTGGCGGGTGAGCCATTGTTGGCACTGCGCCAAGGCCTGGGGGTGTGCCAACACGACTTCAATCCCGTCCAGGGATGCAGTGGTGCGCAGCAAGTGGTGGCGCACCAACAGGCTTAACTCGCCCACGATATGCAGCGGCGACAGCAGCAGCAAATCGAGCGATCGGGTGACCACGCCCTCGGTGCTGTTTTCAACCGGAATAACGCCGAATTCAGCCGCACCGGACGTCGCGGCGTGAAACACTTCGTCGAAATTGGTGCACGGCACATGGCTGATGCTGGAGCCGAAGAAGCGCTGTGCAGCCTCTTCGCTGAAGGTGCCTTTGGGGCCCAGATAGGCCACGCGCTGTGGCGCCTCCAGAGCCCGGCATGCAGACATGATTTCCCGCCAGATCAGGGCCACACTGGCGTCTTTGAGCGGTCCTGTATTGGCGCTTTGCAAGGTGTGAATGACTTGCGCTTCGCGTTCCGGACGGAACACTGCCGAACCCTCTGCACGCTTGATCTCGCCAACTTCATTGGCCAGCGC
>CAIOLZ010000328.1 GCA_903859265.1 uncultured beta proteobacterium | reverse complement strand
TTTTTCGGGCCCTGCCATCGAACGGATTGCCACGGGTGGCGCACTCGACGAAGTGGTGGTGACCAACACCATCCCCTTGAGCGCTGCGGCGGCGCAGTGCCAAAAAATTCGCCAGCTCACTGTGGCGCCGCTGATCGCAGAAACGATTCAGCGTATTGCCAAAGGTGAGTCGGTCATGAGTTTGTTTTCTGATCAGGACAATCTTTTTTAAGGTCTTTTTGCCAGAAACAAAATGTGGGTGCCGCTGCGCAGTGCAGTGATACAGCGCCTTTTTTTAAACCGGAATCGCACTGGTCGCGGTGGATTCCTTCAGGAGTAAGTTATGAAATTTGTCGCTTTTGAGCGCGCTAAGCAGGGTACGGGTGCGAGCCGCCGTCTCCGCTCTACAGGTCGTACACCTGGTATTGTTTACGGTGGAGCCGCCGAAACAACGCTGATTGAAATCGATCACAACGCCTTGTGGCACGCCATCAAGAAAGAAGCCTTCCACGCCTCTGTGCTCGACATGGAACTCGCTGGCAAGGAACACAAAGTTTTGTTGCGCGACGTGCAAATGCACCCGTTCAAGCAGCTGATTTTGCACATCGACTTCCAGCGCGTGGACGAAAACACCAAGCTGCACATGAAGGTGCCGTTGCACTTCAGCGGTGAAGAAAATTCTCCTGCCATCAAGACCGACGGTTGCCTGGCTAACCACGTGGTCACCGAAATTGAAGTTCTGTGCCTGCCCAAGGATCTGCCTGAATTCATCGCCGTTGACTTGAGCGGCCTGAAAAAAGGTGCTTCCCTGCATTTGGCCGACATCGTTTTGCCCAAGGGCGTGACCGCGGTCACCCACGGCAAAAACAACCCGGTGATCGTCTCTGTTGTGGTGATTGCCGCCCCGGCGGAAGCCCCTGCTGCCGATGCCACAGCGGCGCCGGCAGCGGCGGCAGGCAAGGCCGGCGCCAAGCCAGCCGCGAAAGCGCCTGCTGCAAAAGCTCCGGCAGCCAAGAAGTAATTCTTTCGCTGCCCGCCAAGGCCCACCATAGAAATATGGTGGGCCTTTTTTCATGGGCGCCCTCACGGTTGAAGCTACTATATTTACATGATCAAACTGTTTGTTGGCCTAGGCAATCCGGGCGCTGAATACGAAGCTACGCGGCACAACGCGGGGTTCTGGTGGATTGACGCGCTCTCGGGCGCGCTCAAGGCCCCGATGTCGATGGATCGCGCCCACCACGCGCTGTTGGCGCGTACCAATGTCGATGGGCATACCGTCTGGCTGCTGGAGCCACAAACCTTCATGAATTTGTCAGGCAAATCGGTCGCTTCGCTGGCGCGGTTTTACAAAATCCGGCCGGACGAAATTCTGGTCGTGCACGACGAGCTCGATGTGCAACCGGGCGAGGCCAAGCTCAAGTTTGGTGGCAGCCACGCGGGCCACAATGGCTTGCGCGATATTCACGCCCAATTGGGAACCAGCGACTACTGGCGATTGCGCCTGGGCGTCGGGCATCCCGGTGACAAATCGGAAGTGGTGAACTGGGTACTTAAAAAGCCTTCGCCGGACCACCGCATTGCCATCACGCAGGCGATTGACCGCTCCCTCAAGGCATTCCCACATTTTTTGGCCGGGAAAATGGACACGGCGACGCTGCTCATCCACACTAGCAAGCCGCCGAGAGCCAAAAATCCGAGACCTGAAACAGGCATGGATCCCGGCGAAAAAATTCCCAGAGACGGTTAGCCGCTTCAAGATCGATCGCGGCAGCGCCCATAAAAACAACAAGGAACGCGCCATGACGGATTCAATGCTTCACGCCGCTGCTGCGGTTCATCGCTTTTCACGCTGGAAACAGTCTTTTCTGTGGAGTAGCCTCGCGATTTTCTTGCTGCCGGCGCAAGCCCAGACTGTTTTTCGTTGCGCCAACGCTTACAGCCACGTACCTTGCCCAGGCGCCGTAGAAGTGAACGCGGACGATCCCCGCAGTGCTGCACAAAGGCAGGCTTCAGACGCCGCGACGCAACGCGATGTCAACGCCGTCAAAGCGCTTGAGGCGGAGCGCCTGAAACAGGAAAAACTGGCAGCCGCCCAGGAAACTGCAGCCCGAAAAAAAGCTGAAAAGGCCGAAAAGGCGAAACAAGCCAGCGACGCAAAGGCAGCAAAAAAAGCCACTGCCAAAGACGCGCGCGCGCACCGCAGCAAAAAGTCGGCAAACCACGCCAAGAAGCCTGACTACTTTGTGGCCACCGTTGACAAGCCCAAGGCTGCGCCGGATGCAAAACCCAAGGCCGATCGCTAAAAAAAAGCCCGCCTTAAAACGCCGTATCTGCTCCGACGGACTGGCTGTGAGGCGACCAATGCGTCACGACCTTGCAGCAGGTTTCGCTGGCGCAGAGTCTGTGAGCACAGCCTCGGCTTGAAGCCGGCGGTATTTTTGCCACAAGGTTTCCCGGTCTTCGACGAAGTCGGGGTTTACGGGAATACAGGCTACCGGACATACCTGCACACATTGCGGCTCATCAAAATGGCCGACGCATTCGGTGCATTTGCGGGGGTCGATTTCGTAGATTTCAGGCCCCAGAAATATTGCTTCATTGGGGCACTCGGGTTCGCACACATCGCAGTTGATGCATTCGTCCGTAATGATCAGCGCCATGGCAATGTCGTCTCCATACGAGATTATCGCAGTGTGCGCATTTCAGCGATCGTGGACGCCTGTTTCGGCGTGATCGTGGACGGCGTTTCAGAGCCATCGTGGACG
>CAIOLZ010000327.1 GCA_903859265.1 uncultured beta proteobacterium | reverse complement strand
GACAGCACCATCACCTTCCGGGCGCAGTACCAGCAAAGCCGGAACACCACTGCGTTGTTGAATTTGATCGTGCTGGACCGCGACAATCCGCGCTCGCTGGCCTGGGTTGCGCACACCCTGCGCGGGCGCCTGGCGAAGCTCGGCGGCAGTCCGGAGGGCGAATTGGGCCCCATTTCACTCAAAGTCCCCGATCCTGACGACTGGAATTTCGCCCGCCCCGACTACATCAACGGCGAAACGGGTGCGCTGGTGGAACCGGTATCTTTGCAACAGTTGCTGGCAACACTGGCGAACTCGGCTTACAACGTGTCGGACGCCATCAGCACGACCTATTTCACACACTCCGGGCAAACCAACCAGAGTCTGGGGTCCTGATGCTGCTGCAGATCACCCACGACACCCACTACCGCTACCGGCCAGCGGTAGAAAATGCGCAGCACATGGCCTACATGCATCCCTGTGACCATGCGTCCCAAACCGTCCTGGACTATGCGCTGCACGTCAACCCGCAACCGGCGCAGATGCGCCAGATGGTGGACGTCTATGGCAACACCCGCAGTTTTTTTTCGCTGCAGTCGCCCCATGAAGTTCTCAACGTGGTGGCCCACAGTCTTGTGAGCACACAGCCCAGCGAGATCGTGCACGGCCTGCTGCCATGGGAAAAGGTGCGAGAGCTTTTTGTGTACCGCGCCGGCGGGGCTTTTGATGCTGCATCGGAGTTCGTTTTCGCATCGCCCTTCGTGCCGCGCCATAACGAATTTGCAGACTATGCACGGCCTAGCTTCAAGCGCGGCACACCGCTGATCGAAGCCGCCGCCGACCTGATGCAACGCATACACAGCGACTTCACCTACCAAAGCCAAAGCACCCAGATCAATACACCCGCGCTGCAAGCGCTGGCACAGCGCAAGGGCGTTTGTCAGGATTTTTCACACATCATGATTGCCTGCCTGCGCACGCTGGGCCTGCCGGCACGCTATGTCAGCGGCTACCTGCTGACCCAGCCGGCGCCGGGTGAGGTCAAGCTCATCGGCAGCGATGCTTCGCACGCCTGGGTCAGTGTGTACATCCCGGATCTGATGGACGCGCAAGGATCGCTGCAAAGTGCCCGCTGGTGCGACTTTGACCCCACCAACAACCGGTGGGGCTGGCATTCGCCGGGACAGGATTACGTCACAGTAGCCCACGGGCGCGACTTTGGCGATGTTTCTCCGCTACGCGGGGTCATTCAGGGTGGCGCGAGCCACCAGCTCACGGTCGGTGTGACCGTCCTGGCGATGGGAGAAAATGCCCAACTGGCTACCGGATTCACGCAAAGCCAAAGCCAGGGCATGCAATTTCAATCCGTCACCCATCCGTTTTATTTTCAGGAGCAACATTCATGAGTATTTACGACACCCTCACGCAGCTGGGCATTACGCTGCCGCCGGTTTCCGTCCCTGCAGCCGCTTACGTGCCTTTTGTGCAAAGTGGGAAACTGGTTTTCCTGAGCGGTCATATCGCCAAAAAAGACGGTAAACCCTGGGTTGGTCAACTCGGCAAAAACATGACTACCGACGAAGCACGCTTGGCTGCCCGAACCATCGCGATTGACTTGCTGGGCACCTTGCACGCCGCGGTTGGTGACCTCAATAAAATTCAGCGCATTGTCAAACTCATGTCGCTGGTCAATTCCACCGGCGACTTCACCGAACAGCATCTCGTCACCAATGGCGCGAGCGAACTCATCGGCCAGGTATTTGGTGCAAAAGGTGCCCACGCGCGCAGCGCTTTTGGCGTGGCGCAAATCCCGATGGGTGCCTGTGTCGAAATTGAAATGATTGCCGAGTTAGCCTGATCTCTGCGGTTTGAGCTGCTTCACCTCGAAATAGCGAATGGCCAGTGCCCTCCCCTCTTGGCTGGGAGGGGTTTCCCCGTATGGCGCCAGTGCACGAGCGAGCAGCCTGACTGCGCCCAAAATGCCATTACAAAAACTCATGCAAGGGCTGCAAAAACATCACTCTGGGGGTCGAATCCTTTGCCTCGATAATCTTTTTCACTGTTAAAAGCCATTGGAGACGACCCGTATGAGTGATGAGATTTCGAGCGAAGTCAGCGGCCGCGCCGCCTCCCCAAGACGACGCGCAGGCCGGGGCAGCGGCACGGTCCGTCCGGCACTTTCAACCACCAAATACCGTTCGCTCAAGCACCGCTTCCCACCCACACCCATGGTCTCCGAGGACGAGTTGGAGGCGATTCACAACACCTCGTTGACCATCCTCGAAGAAATGGGCATGGACTTCATGCACGAAGGTGCACGGGCCATTCTTAAAAAGGCGGGCGCCGACGTCAAAGAAGGCTCTGAGCGGGTACGTTTTGACCGCAACCTGATCCTGCAAGCCATCAAAACTTGCCCCAGCGAGTTCACGCTGCATGCGCGCAACCCCGAGCGCAATGTGCACATCGGCGGCAAAAATCTGGCGTTTGCGCAAGTCGCCAGTCCGCCCAACTGCTCCGACATGCAAGGTGGCCGCCGCGCTGGTAACCAGCGGGATTTTCGCAACCTGGTCAAACTCGCGCAGCGCTACGACATCATCCATTGCACCGGCGGCTATCCGGTTGAACCTGTCGATCTGCACGCGTCCATTCGCCATCTCGATTGCCTGTCCGACATCGCCAAACTGACCGACAAGGCGTTTCATGCCTATTCGCTGGGCAAGGAGCGCAATCAGGACGGCTTGGAGATTGCCCGCATTGCACGCGGCATTTCGCACGAGCAAATGGAGCGGGAGCCGTCCCTGTTTTCGATCATCAACAGCTCCAGCCCGTTGCGACTGGACACGCCCATGTTGCAGGGCATTATGGAAATGTCCTCGCGCAACCAGATCATCATGCTGACCCCCTTCACGCTGGCGGGCGCCATGGCGCCGGTCACGATTGCAGGCGCACTGGCGCAGCAAAACGCCGAGGCGCTGGCGGGCATTGCCTTTACCCAACTGGTACGTCCCGGCGCGCCGGTGGTGTATGGCGGCTTTACGAGCAACGTGGACATGAAAACCGGCGCGCCTGCGTTTGGCACACCCGAGTACATGAAGGCCGTGCTCGCTGGTGGTCAGTTGTGCCGCAAGTACGGCATCCCCTACCGCACCAGCAATGTGAACGCCGCCAATACGGTGGATGCGCAAGCAGCCTATGAATCCGTGTTTTCGCTCTGGGCGCTGACCCAGGCCGGCGGCAACTTCATCATGCACAGCGCGGGCTGGATGGAAGGCGGCCTGACCGCATCGTTCGAAAAATTCATTCTCGATTGCGACCTTCTGCAAATGGTGGCGGAATTTTTGACCCCGCTAGACGTCAGCCCGGCAGGGCTTGCGATGGACGCCGTGCGAGAGGTCGGCCCCGGCGGGCATTACTTTGGCACCGCGCATACCTTGGAGCGTTTCGAGACCGCGTTTTATTCGCCCATCATTTCCGACTGGCGCAACTTCGAGACCTGGCAAGAGGCCGGCAGCCCGACCTCCTACCAAAAAGCGAACGCGACCTGGCAAAAGGAATTGGCCGCGTACGAGCGCCCACCGATGGATGCTGCCATCGAAGAGGAACTCGACGCATTCGTGGCCAGGCGCAAGGCCGAGGGCGGCGCACCCACCGATTTTTAAACAGACAAAATAGACAGCTTAACGAAGGAAACCAAACGTGAAGACAACAGCGAGAGTGGTAGTGATTGGCGGTGGCGTGGTGGGATGCTCGGTGCTTTACCACCTGACCAAAAAGGGTTGGAGCGATGTGATGCTGATCGAGCGTGATCAACTTACCTCTGGCTCCACATGGCATGCTGCCGGTGGTTTTCATACGCTCAATGGCGACCCGAATGTGGCCATGCTGCAGAGCTATACCGTGAGTTTGTACGAGGAGTTGGAGCGCATTTCTGGGCAGAGCTGCGGCATGCACAAGTCGCCTGGCATCATGCTGGCCGATACGCCCGAGCGCATGGAGTTTTTGAAAATGACGGTGGCACGTGGGCGCTACCTGGGCATGGCCACCGAAATTATTTCGGTCAAAGAGGCGAAAAATTATTTCCCTTTTATTGAAGAAAAATACTTCCTAGGTGCGCTGCTCGACCCCAACGAAGGCCACTTAGACCCCAGCGGCACCACCTACGCTTACGCCAAAGCCGCACGCTTGGGCGGCGCCACGATTGAGGTGCAAACCAAGGTCGAATCCTTAGAGCAAAAGCCCGACGGAACTTGGCGCGTGATCACCAACAAAGGCGTGGTGGAGTGCGAGCACGTGGTCAACTGCGGTGGCCTGTGGGCGCGCGAGGTGGGCCGCATGGTAGGCGTGGAGCTGCCGGTGCTGGCGATGGAGCACATGTATTTGGTCACCGACGACATCCCCGAAGTGGTCGAGTTCAACAAGAGCGCGGGCAAAGAGATTGGCCACGTGATTGACTTCGGCGCTGAAAGCTATTTGCGCCAAGAAGGCAAAGGCATGGTGCTGGGCGTGTACGAGCAAGCCGGTGTGCCGTGGTCGCCCAAAACCACGCCCTGGAGTTTTGGCCAAGAGTTGCTGCAACCAGACTTGGACCGCATCGCGCCATCGCTGGAGATTGCGTTCAAGCATTTCCCTACGCTGGAAAACGCTGGCATCAAGCGCGTTATCAACGGTCCCTTCACCTTCGCACCCGACGGCAACCCTCTGGTCGGCCCCGTGCAAGGACGCACCAACTTCTGGAGCGCCTGCGGCGTGATGGCGGG
>CAIOLZ010000326.1 GCA_903859265.1 uncultured beta proteobacterium | reverse complement strand
TATGTGCTGGGCGTGACGCTACTGGTGGCGGTAGCGGTATTCGGGGTCACCAAAAAGGGTGCCCGCCGCTGGCTCAATGTGGGCGTCACGATTCAGCCCAGCGAAATACTCAAAATCGCCATGCCACTCATGCTCGCGTGGTGGTTTCAAAAGCGGGAAGGGCAGTTGCGTCCCCTGGACTTCGTGGTTGCTGCCACTTTGCTTGGCGTGCCGGTAGCACTGATCATTCGGCAGCCCGACCTCGGTACCGCATTGCTGGTTCTGGCGGCCGGCTTGTCGGTAATTTTCTTTGCCGGCATGAGCTGGAAACTGGTGCTGCCGCCGGTGGTGCTGGGTATTGTCGGAATCGTTCTGGTGGTGGCGTTTGAACCCACCTTATGCGCGGACGGCATGCGCTGGCCGGTGCTGCACGATTACCAGCAGCAGCGCATTTGCACCCTGCTTGATCCGACCCGCGACCCGTTGGGCAAGGGCTTTCACATCATCCAGGGCATGATCGCCATTGGCAACGGCGGGGTGTTTGGAATGGGCTTCATGCAGGGTACGCAAACCCACCTTGAATTCATCCCGGAGCGCACGACTGACTTTATTTTTGCGGCGTTTTCGGAGGAGTTCGGTCTGATTGGAACGGTCTTGCTGATCTGTGCCTTCGCATTTTTAATACTGCGCGGCCTGACCATCGCTCTGGAAGCGCCGACTTTGTTTTCAAGGCTGCTGGCGGGCAGTGTGACCATGATTTTTTTCACCTACACGTTTGTCAACATGGGAATGGTCACCGGCATCGTGCCGGTGGTGGGCGTGCCTTTGCCCTTCATCAGTTATGGTGGCACGGCGATGGTCACGCTGGGGTCGGCGCTGGGCATCCTGATGTCGATAGCAAACTCCAAGCGGTTGGTGCAGTCCTGAGCAACCCGGTGAGAGCGGGGTTGTCGGCGCACGCCTAAAATGGTCTGATGATCACCCGCGAACCCACCATCGAACGTCTGGCCACGGCCAAATCCCTTTTGCTCACGCCTTTTGGCTTGGACGAAAGCCACCTTTTTAACGCCCTCAACGTCATCAAGGCGCACCAGGTGGATGAGGCAGACCTCTATTTTCAGTACACCCGCTCTGAAGGCTGGAGTTTGGAGGAAGGCATCGTCAAGACCGGATCCTTCAGCATTGACCAGGGCGTTGGCGTGCGCGCCGTCAGTGGCGAGAAGACCGCCTTTGCCTATTCCGACGACATTTCCGAGACCTCGCTGCTGGATGCGGCGCGCACGGTGCGCACGATTTCAGGTGCAGCCAAGTCCGCGCGCGTCAAAGCGTCCCGGCAAAAGCTGGCCAATGCGCGGGCGCTGTACGCCGGCGTGGACCCGATCGCCACGCTCGACAGTGCCACCAAAGTCGCTCTGCTGGGCAAAGTAGAGCGGCTGGCCCGCGCCAAGGACCCGCGCGTAGCGCAAGTCATGGCTGGCTTGGCAAGCGAGTACGACGTCGTGCTGGTGGCCCGCGCAGACGGTACATTGGCGGCCGATGTGCGCCCCCTGGTGCGGCTGTCGGTGACGGTGATTGCACAGCAAAAAGGCCGCCGCGAAGTGGGCTCCAGCGGCGGTGGCGGGCGCTTCGGTTTGGCCTATTTCAGCGACGCGCAAATTGAAGAGTATGTCAATCAGGCGGTGCACGCCGCCCTCACCAATCTGGACGCGCGACCTGCACCTGCCGGAGAGATGACGGTGGTGCTGGGCGCCGGCTGGCCCGGCATTTTGTTGCACGAAGCGATTGGTCACGGACTCGAGGGCGATTTCAATCGCAAGGGTTCCAGTGCATTCAGCGGGCGCATCGGCCAGCGGGTTGCTGCCAAAGGGGTGACGGTGCTGGATGACGGCACGATTGCCGACCGGCGCGGTTCATTGAACGTGGACGACGAGGGCAACGTCAGCCAGCGCAATGTCCTGATTGAGGACGGCATTCTCAAGGGCTATATCCAGGACGCCATGAACGCGCGTCTGATGGGCGTACCGCCGACGGGCAACGGACGGCGTGAAAGCTACGCGCACATCCCGATGCCGCGCATGACCAACACCTACATGCTGGGTGGAGACAAGGATCCGCAAGAGATCGTTCAGAGCATTAAAAAAGGACTTTACGCCACCAACTTCGGCGGAGGGCAGGTGGACATCACGAGCGGTAAATTTGTGTTTTCGGCGAGCGAAGCGTATTGGGTTGAAAACGGCAAAATTTTGTACCCGGTCAAAGGTGCCACGCTGGTCGGCAGTGGCCCGGAATGCCTCAAGCGCGTCAGCATGATCGGCAATGACATGAAGCTCGACAGCGGGGTAGGCACCTGCGGCAAGGAAGGCCAAAGCGTGCCGGTGGGTGTTGGTCAGCCGACGTTGCGCATCGACGGTTTGACGGTTGGCGGAACTGCATAGCTTGCGACCCTTCTGGTCCGGTGCGCGCGATACCTTGCCCATGATGGTGGGCGCGGCACCCTTTGGCGTTATTTTCGGGACGCTGGCCATCGGAAGCGGGATCCCGGTCTGGGCTACGTTGGCGCTGTCGCTCGTGGTGTTTGCGGGATCGAGCCAGTTCGTTGCGGTCAGCCTGATCGGTTCGGGCTCCGCATTACCGGTGTTATGGCTTACCACCTTCGTCGTTAATTTGCGCCATGCCCTGTACAGCGCCACTTTGTTGCCTTATGCGAGGCACTTGCCGGCACGCTGGCGCTGGCCTTTGGCGTTCTGGCTGACGGATGAAACTTTTGCGGTGGTGGAAAACCAGCTGCGTCACCATTCCGGCGAGCGCGATGGCGCCCATTACTGGCTCGGTTCGTCGCTGGCGATGTACCTCAACTGGCAACTCTGGACGCTGGCTGGCGTAGCTGTGGGCCAATCCGTTCCGGGGCTTTCCAATTTGGGCCTGGACTTCGCCATGGTGGCGACTTTCGCCGCCATCGTCGCGCCGCAATTGCGCGAGCGGCCGGTGCTGGTGTCTGCACTGGTCGCCGGCACTGTGGCCATGCTGGCCAGGAATTGGCCGTACAAACTCGGCCTGATGACTGCTGCTGTGGCAGGGGTGGCCGCCGGAGTTTGGGCCGACCGGAAATCTGTTGGTTCCCAAGCCACTGCACCTGGCAACGCAGTGCGACCGCAAGAGCAGTGCAAGGTATTGCCCGGCAACGGTGGGCCGCCCGAATGACCCAATATTTGCTATTGGCGATCGCCGGCATGGTGTTGGTGACATTCGGGATCCGACTGAG
>CAIOLZ010000325.1 GCA_903859265.1 uncultured beta proteobacterium | reverse complement strand
GGATTGGCCATTTGCGCAGCTTCAATACGGGTCAGCCATTGCGTGTCGGGCGCCTCACCTTCGGCACCAAAACCGGCCTCAAGAATGCGCACCAGACGCACCTTTTGGGAAATCGCAAACGTATCGCCCCGGCCCACCATCGCATCCCACACCGGCAACAGCCATTGCCGCGATAACGCGGGCTGACCACCCAGAGTAAGCAGCCGCTGTGCCGCCTCCATTGCTACATCAGGGTTCAGGCGTTCGGCTACGTCGAGTTGTTCCCACGCATCCTGAAGCTGTACCGCATCATGCGACGAATTGAGGTACTCAATGGCCAGCCCGCGCGCAATGCTTTTGCCAGCCGCCTCGGAGAATGCGCGATGCTTGGTAAGAAGGCGGGCGAGCTCAAGCGCCTGCAGCGCATTGCCGGAAAGACGCGCCACCTTGAACCGCAATCGCAACGCCACCGTACGGCGTGCGGCACCGGTTGACAGTTGGTCGAGCCAGTCTTCCGACTTGGCCGCGTCACGGTCATCAAAGGCCCAGCGCGCGCCGCGCAATTGCACGCCATCTCGGATCTCTGCGGCTTCGCGCAGCCGCGTTTGCTGCAAAGCCGCCTCCAAATGCGTATCGCGCACCACGCGGTCCTGCAATGCATGGGCACTCTCCGCGGCCAGCAAATGGGACAATGCCCGAAGGGATACCGCGTTCGGCAAAGACTCCTGGTTGCGCTGCATGGAATCCTCGAGCGAAACCACCAGTTCAGCCGCTTTGCGTGCCCGGATAAAGCGCCCACCTACGAGATGTGCCATAGAGTCGAGCAGCGCTGCGTAGATGGCGCGTTCCTTTTGCTGGAGTCGCCAGGCCCGGGCCTTCTGGGGGATACCGAACATGGTGGAGGCCGTGCGCAAAGCCAGATGCAACACCACAAAAAACAGCAACAGCATCACGAGCACCAGGTTAAGTGACAAGTCCACCCGGTATGGAGGCCAGAAGAGCGTCACGGTGCCCGGATCGCTCGATGCGAATAGCGCGCTGGCAACTGCCACCGCAAACAAACCCATCAGCCAAATTGCCGCGCGCATGCTCAGCGCCCCGCCGCTGCGGTGGCGAGCGCCGTCATGGTCTCGTCAATACGCGGAATTTCCAGCATGCGCATCTGGGGCTGCACTTGCGACAGCAAAGCATTGGCGGCCTGTGTTTTGCGCGACGCGCCATCGAAGAACCTGCTGATGGAGACCGCTGCGCTGGCCAGATCTGCACGCGCGGCCTCATTCTGGTGGGACAGCAATCCGAGCCTTGCATTGAGCAATTTGAGTTTCAGGTTTTCACGCAGAAAAAACGACTGCTCTGGGGTCAGCAAGGCTGCGTCGGGGTCCTCAATCCGGCCCACGCGCACCAGACTTGTGACCTGATCGCGCACCACGGCGGCCAGTCGCGCCCACCAGGTCCCGAGCGCCTCGTCTGCCTTGCGTTTGACTGAATCAGCAGGCTTGGGCAAGGCCACTGCGTTAGCGACAGGCAACTCGTCAGCCAGGCTGACCAGCTCATCAAGCTTGGCCAAAAGCGCAGGTAAATCTGCCAGCGCGGTTGCCTTGACCCGCCCTGAATCACGCGCAATGGCGCGTTGCACATGCGCCAGCCGGGGCTGAGCAGCGCGGTTGACTCTGAGCTCAGCAGTTTTCAAGGCCGCCAGCAGTGGCTCGAGGCTGCCCGTCAGCTGAGCCTGCTGCTGTGCCAGTCTCAGCGAGGATTCGATGTCAACCATCAGGTTTTCGTCGCGGGACCGGGCCAGGCTTTGCATCAATTCTTCGAGCTGGGTGCGCTGCAAGGACACTTCCGCGAGTTTGGCCTCGATCACTGCCAGTTTGGCCGCCGTCTCCAGCGCCAGGTCTTGGGCTTGCTTGGCGGTGGCCCGCGCCTGCGTGGCTTCACTACCGGCTTCAGCGCTTTGGCGTGCGAGTTGCTCCTGAATCGCATTCAAACGCTGCCAAACCAGTGCGCTTCCCACGGTACCGGCGAGCGCCAGCGCCGCAACGCCCAACATCAGGCGCCCTGGTTTGTGCTTTTCAGGGGGCGTTGCTTGGCCAGACACCGCGGCTTGCGCCGGGTCGGGAAAAGTTGCAGCCGATTCGGGATTCATGCCATTGATTCTATCGACGCGACCAGTTCGGACAGCGAGGGACGCGATTCGCAAACTTCACCAAAACCCGCTGCCCGTGCGGCACCGGCAATCCGCGGATGGGTCGCCAGAGCACGCGCTCGGGACCAGTCCTGGCCGGGACAAACCACCTGCAAATTGGCCAGTGCTTCCGAACTGCTAAACAGCCAGACACTGCCGTCATGCGCTGCCAATTGTGCGAGGGCCATCGCATCGGCATCCAATACCGGTGCGCGGCGCTGGTAGGTCACTACAAATTCAACACCTCCGCCAGCATGTTCTATTTGTTTGGAGAACCAGTCCCTCCCCGCGCCCTGAAGGTTACCGTGAGACGAAGCCAAAGTCTGCACGGCATCGACCTCGCCGGCACCCTCGGTACCACGCACAATCAGGCACCTGAAACCAGGCTTGACACGGTGTTGGACCACTTGCCAAAGCGCTTCTGAATCGAACTGTGCGGCGTGGAAATCCGGCGCATCCGCATATTCTTTGTCAACGGCGCAATCCATCAGCGCGGTCACGGTGCCCGGACCCGTACCCCAGGCGCGCGCCTTGAACGCAGACCGCCGATTGAAGGCATCAACCCCGGAAGGTTTGCACGCAAAAAAATACCGCACTGCGTTGGCGCTCACAAACATCGCTGCGTCGAACTCCTGAAGGCGACGCCATATTGCAACAACAGGGCGCTGGTCCGTCAAAGCCGCAATCTCGATCAGCGGCATCGACCGGGCATCAAAGCCTGCCTCAATCAGAAATTGCGTCCATTGTCCAGACTG
>CAIOLZ010000324.1 GCA_903859265.1 uncultured beta proteobacterium | reverse complement strand
TGCCAACATCCTCTTGGTAGTGCCAGCAGCGATCGCACTTCACCGCCAGCGACGCCCGCGCTTGAATGGCCAGTTCGGCACCCTGCGTGAGTTTGACGGTGGAAGTAATAAACACGAACTTCAGGTCTGCGCCCAAACTGCTGAGCAAGGTGTAATCGGCGGCTGGCACGGTCAAGTGCACCTCTGCCTGCAAAGACGCGCCCACCAGACCTGCCGCTCGCAGGTTTTCGATTTCTTTGTTCACCGCCTCGCGAATTTCGCGAATCCGTCCCCATTTGGCCAGCAACGCGTCGTCAGCAGGGCCGAACGATACATAGGTGTCAAGGAAAATCGACTCGGCGCTTGCTGCCGGGTTTTTGCCCGCCGCACCCAACACGCTCCAGGCCTCTTCCGCGGTGAAGCTCAAAAACGGGGCCATCCAGCGCAGCATGGCCTGGGTAATCTGCCACAAGGCGGTTTGTGCGGATCGACGTGCCAGAGACGTGCTTGCCGTGGTGTAGAGCCGGTCTTTCAGAATATCAAGGTAGAAGGCGCCCAGGTCTTCGCTGCAGTACACCTGCAATTTCGACACCACCGGGTGGAACTCATACACCGCGTAATGGCGCAGGATGTCCTCCTGCAAACGCGCCGCGCGCGCCAGCGCGTAACGGTCAACCTCCAGCAGTTGGTCCTGCGGGACGCTGTCGGTGGCAGGGTTGAAATCGCTCACGTTGGCGAGCAGGAATTTCAGGGTGTTGCGCACGCGCCGGTAGGTATCGACCACCCGCGCCAGGATTTTGGCGTCGATGTTCAGATCGCCTGAATAGTCCGTGGCCGCGACCCAAAGCCGGACGATTTCAGCCCCCATTTTCTCGGTGACTTCCTGTGGCGCAATCGTATTGCCCAGCGACTTGCTCATTTTGCGGCCCTGGCCGTCGGTGGCGAAACCGTGGGTCAGCAGACCCCGGTACGGCGCGCGGTCATACAAGGCGCAACCCAGCAGCAGGGAACTGTGGAACCAGCCGCGGTGCTGGTCGTGGCCTTCCAGATACAGGTCGGCCTCGGGGCCCTGTTCGTGGAAAGGCGGGCGCCCGTAAGCATCTTTGTGGCTGCCGCGCAGCACGTGCTGGAAGGTCGAGCCCGAGTCGAACCAGACTTCCAGAATATCGGTGCTTTTGGTGTAGTGCGCGGCATCGGCGGCGCCCAAAATTTCTTCGGCGGTGACACGGCTCCAGGCTTCAATTCCGCCACGCTCCACGATGTCTGCAGCGCGGTCCAGAATTACCATCGTATCGGGATGCAGCTCGCCGGAGTCCTTATGCAGGAAGAACGGAACCGGCACGCCCCAACTGCGCTGGCGGCTGATGCACCAGTCGGGCCGGTTGGCGATCATGTCGCGCAAACGCGCCCGCCCGTTTTCTGGATAGAACGCGGTTTGATCGATGGCATCGAGTGCCAGTTGCCGCAAGGTTTTCGTTGCCTTGTCTTTGGTGAAAACACCTGCCATTGCAGAGCGGCCCGGACCATCCGCGTCATCCATGCGGATGAACCACTGGGCAGCGGCCCGGTAGATCACCGGCGTCTTGTGGCGCCAGCAATGGGGATAACTGTGGGTAATGGTTTTGGTGGCCATCAGCCGCTGGTTGTCGCGCAAAACCTCGATGATCTGCGGGCAGGCTTTCCAGATATTCTGGCCGCCAAACAGCGGCAGGTCTTCGGCGTAACTCCCGTTGCCCTGCACCGGATTGAGGATGTCGTCGTACTGCATGCCGTTGGCCACGCAGCTGTTGAAGTCCTCCAGGCCGTAGGCCGGCGACGAGTGAACGATGCCGGTGCCGTCCTCGGCACTGACATAGTCCGCCAAATAAATCGGTGAAAGCCGACGGTAACCGGCATCCACGTCGTACAAAGGGTGTTTGAAACTCAGCCCGCCAAGCTGGGTACCGGGTGCGGTTGCCACGACATGGCCCTCGATGCCAAAGCGTTCCAGGCATTTTTCCACCAAGCTCTGCGCCAGCACCAGATAGCCTCGCGGCGTGTCCACCAGTGCATAGCTCAGTTCCGAATTGGCATTGAGCGCCTGATTGGCCGGAATGGTCCACGCGGTGGTGGTCCAGATGACTGCAAACGCTTTCTTGTCGCTGGAGGGCATTTCGGACAGTCCAAATGCTTTGGCCAGCGCCTGCGTGTCAGCGGACTCGAAGGCAACGTCCAGCGTGTCGCTCTTCTTGTCGGCGTATTCAATCTCAAATTCCGCCAACGACGAGCCGCAATCAAAACACCAGTACACCGGCTTGAGGCCCCGATACACAAAGCCGCGCTCAATCACCCGCTTGAAGGCGCGGATTTGACCAGCTTCATTGGCCGGGTCCATGGTGCGGTAGGGGCGCTCCCAGTCGCCCAGCACGCCCAGGCGCTTGAAGTCTTCGCGCTGCTGGTCGATTTGCTCGGTGGCAAAGGCGCGACTTTTGGCCTGCATATCGTCGCGGCTGAGTTTGCGGCCGTGCAGTTTTTCAATCGCGTTTTCAATCGGCAAACCGTGGCAGTCCCAGCCGGGGATGTATTGCGCATCAAACCCGGCGAGTTGTTTGGATTTGACGATCATGTCCTTGAGCACTTTGTTGAGCGCGTGGCCGATGTGCAGCTTGCCGTTGGCATAGGGCGGACCATCGTGCAATACAAAAAGTGGTGCGCCCAAGCGGGCATCGCGCAGTTTTTTATAAAGTCCCTGTTCGCTCCATGCATGGGCCCAGGCGGGCTCGCGCTTGGGCAGGTCGCCGCGCATGGGGAAGGGCGTATCGGGCAAGTTCAGGGTGCTGCGGTAATCAACGGTTTCGGACATGGTGAATTCTCGGTTGGTGCAATCAACTGCGGCACAGGTTCTCAATGGGAGGGGACGGGTAAGGACGGCGTTACCGTCCTACGTGCGGGGCAAGCGACGCGGGGCAAAGTGCGTCAGGGACCGGGGCGGTCTGCCCGGTCAAATTCGGCTTATGGGTAGTGCGCCAGTTCCTGTGCCCGTCCAGGCCTTCAGCCATGCCCGTGCATCATCGCAGTCCTTGTGGATGCCCCGCGTGAGAGCGTCCAGACCGTCGTACTTGAGTTCGTCGTGCAATTTATGTAGCAGTTCCACGCGAATGATTTTACCGTAGGCACCTTCGGGCCCCAAGTGATCGGGCCAGTCCAGACAATGTGTCTCCAGCAGAACACGCCCGCCGTTGACATCGTTGGGGTCCAGCGAGGGGCGCACCCCCAAATTGGCTACGCCTTGCAGCGGCTGTTGTGTCAAACCATGCACCAGCACCACAAATATGCCGCCAGCAGCCGGTTTCCAGTGGGAAAACCGCAGGTTGAGAGTCTTGAAGCCCAGCGTGCGTCCGAGCTTTCGACCATGCACCACATGGCCCGAAATGCAATAGGGCCGTCCCAGCAGGCGCGCCACGTCTGCCATGCGGCCCTGACCCAGTGCCTCGCGTACCGCAGAGCTGGAAACGCGAAGCCCATGCACCTCGTAGCTATTCATGCGGGCCACATCAAAGCCCTGCTGCTCGCCGGCCGTGTCCAGCAACGCGTAGTCACCGGCGCGCTGTTTGCCGAACCGGAAATCGTCACCGACCAGAACATATTGGGCGCCCAGCCCCTGGATTAGCACCTGCCCGATAAAGGTCTGCGCCGACTGCCCGGCCAGCTGCGCATCAAAAGGCAAAACCACGGTTTGATCAACGCCGCATTTGGCCAGATCAACCAGCTTGTCACGCAGGGTACCGACGCGCGCCGGTGCCATATCGGGTTGCTGGTGCAACTGGGCAAAATAGTCGCGTGGGTGCGGCTCGAACGTCAGCACGCAACTTGGTACGCCACGCTGCGCCGCTTCACTGCGCAGGAGCGCCAGCATGGCCTGGTGGCCCCGGTGCACACCGTCAAAGTTACCGATCGTGACAGCGCTGGACCGGGCCACCCCTGCATGTTGGAAACCGCGAAATACCTTCATGGGTCTGTTATCTTTTTGATAGCGCTTGGGGCACTGGCATAGAGCGTGCTCAGCGGTAATGTCATATTTTCAGGTTATATTGTGACGCAGCATGACGGTGAGGCCGAGCCCGCCTAACTGCGACAGACATTTGCATTCCGTGTTGGTGGTTTTTTTGACCGTTGATGGAGGCCCTTTGTGAAAGTCTTGAAGTTGTCTGCACAGGGCTTGCCCCAGTCGTGGATTTCGCTGGAGCAAGCGGTGATTTACTACGCTGCCGGCGAGGTGCGCTGGGAGTCCGGTGGCGAGGTCGCCGTATTTCGCGGTGGGCACAACGCACGAACGGGTCAGCAATCCATCATTCGGGTCAACAGCATCATTGGCACGCGTGGCGTACCCAACATCAATCCCTTTCAGTTGCGCCCGGGTTTGACCAACGGAAAGCTTTTCATTCGTGACCGCAATGTGTGCGCCTATTGCGGCGGCCATTTCCACGAAAGCGACCTCACACGTGAACACATCATTCCGTTCGCGCAAAACGGCGTTGACAACTGGATGAACGTGGTCACCGCCTGCAGGCCCTGCAACCACCGCAAGAGCCACCGCACGCCCGAGCAGGCCAACATGCCCTTGCTCTACACGCCTTTCGTCCCCAGCCGTTGGGAAGACTTTATTTTGCGCAATCGCCGCATACTCGCCGATCAAATGGAATTCCTGATGGCCCATGTGCCCAAGAGTTCCCGCTTGCTCGACTGACGCATAGACCCTGTTCAAATGCCAC
>CAIOLZ010000323.1 GCA_903859265.1 uncultured beta proteobacterium | reverse complement strand
GGCAGGAATGGGTCTCGCCACGGTGTACAGAAACCTCAAGGCACTGACCGAGTCAGGCGTGCTGACGGTGGTGTCACTTGCAGGCGCCAATCCACGCTATGAAGCCACGCGCCACGGGCATCACCACCACCATTTCATGTGCACCGAGTGTGAGCGCGTCTTTGATATTCACAGCTGTCCGGGCTCTATGCTCGATGCTGCCCCCAAGGGTTTCACGGTGGAGCGCCACGAATTGACCTTGTACGGACGCTGCAACGAGTGCCCGACAGAGGCACCGCGGACGGACGCCTGAGCAGGCAGACTTGACGCTCAGGAGTGCGAGTGCACCATGCCGCAGAACTTGCCAATACCCAGCCCATGGCAAGCAGTTTGCAGGTCCCACAGGCAGTCCTCATAGGCCTTGCCCGATGACATACATTGGGCCGCGTCTTTGTTGGCTTTTGCCGTGGCTTGGAATGACTTAACGGGGTCCGCCGAAGCTTCCTCGCGCAGCCCGCAAAATTTGCCGATCGCCAGACCGCTGCATTGCTGTTTCATCAAAGTGATGCAGTCTTCTTTGCTCTTGTGGTCGGCAAAGCATTGGGCGGACAGCTCCTGGGCTTGCGCCAACGCACTGTGGCGCAATGCGTCCTCGGCGACTTGCTGGGGCGTATGTTCCTGGGCAAATGCCGCGCCTGCGAACGCGGCAGTGCATGCCAGCAAAAGAAATAGTGTGCGCATAGAGATGATGTACGGTTAAGTTCTTCGGGATTCCGGGATTTTGCGCGAATTGCTTAATCCGTGACCACAAGTGCCGATAAGGAAGCATGGAGGTACACGATCATGCAAGTCACCAACTCAACCACAACCAGCAGCTCCAGTTCAACCAGCAGCGCCAGTGGAGTCGCCGCCCTGCAGAAAGAACTCAAAGACCTGTCCCAGGAGCTCAAGGACCTGGCTACGAACAGCTCCTTGAGCGCACAGGCCAAAGAACAGGAAACGCAGTTGATACAGGCCGAAATTGCCGCCGTGCAAGCGCAGATCGAAGCCCTGCAAAACGCCCAGCAGCAGGCCCAGCTCAACAAGGCGATGCAAGCCGCTAACAGCAGCGCAAAGGCACAGGGCAACACGAAGTCCAAGAGCTCTGCCAAGTCCAACCTGGTGGACGTTTTTGCATAACAGTCGGCTTCGGAGGTTGCACATGGAAACACAAATCAGCATGCTTCTCACCCAGCGTGAGCTTGCAAGGCGGTGGGGCAAGTCGGAGGCGGTTATCAGCCTCGCAAGCGCCGTCGGTGCCGGACCACGGTATGTGAAGTTGGATGGACAGATCGTTTACCCGCAGGAGGAGGTGCAACGCTACGAACGCGCGTGCCTGTTTTTCGACCCGGCGGAAGTTGCGATGCAGGATCGCCACTGAACCCGATTGTTTGCGCGCACATTCTGACCCCCCCTGAATAAGGGCAAGTGGTACGCATGAATTCTTGGCAGCCATTGCAATGATGGGAAAATAGTGCAGTTAAGTCCATTGCCCGGGAAGAAGCGCGATGACAAAAAATGAACTGCCGATTTTTCAATTGATCTACACGAGCACGCTGGATACAGATGTTCCTGGAAATCTGCGCAATATTCTTGACTCGTCCATGCGAAACAATCAACGCAACGGCATCACAGGCGTCTTTTTGTACTCTGACGGAAATGTTATGCAGGTACTGGAAGGGCAAAAGGATTCAGTGCTGCGCACATTCAGTGTTATCAAGTCCGATGTGCGCCATACGAATATTTTCGTGTTGCTCCAACAAGATGTAGCCCGGAGGCAGTTTGCATCCTGGAGCATGGGATTCGCAAACTTGACGAAAGACGCGTTGAATGAATTCCCCACCGTTGCAGACGTTTTCGGATCACATCAGGATGCGAGCACAACACAGCGTCGGGCGAAGAGCGCACTTGCCATTTTGAATTCATTTGCAGAAGGCGCAATTCCTATTGGCTGATTTATGCGGATCAGGTTTGGAGAGCCAGACTTGTAAAGATTGCCTGAAAAAGCTTCAGGCAATGCACAATGCAGAGCCTGAACCAACCGCAGTCCACGTCATGAAGCTCACCATCCTTTTAGCGTTATTGATGCTGACGGCCTGCGCCGAAAATCTGGTGATCGGAAGCAATATCAACGGGTTTAGCTACCAGTCGGACCCGGGCAGCATTCGCGACCCGCGAATCAACAGTCCGCAGTTTTATATGGACAAGGACGACGCGCTGCCCTGGGTGAACGACATGCCTGCCAATAACCGATAAGTCGAATGCTAGGGGTGGTAGCGGTACGGCTTTTGCACCACTACCGGCGTGGGCGCCTGAGGCAGTACCGGAACGATTTGAATTTGCAAGGTGGGCCCAGGGTCTTGTGGCGACTGCACTGAATACTGCTTGCCTGCGTACTCATAGACCACATTGAAACCAACCACTCTGTCCTGATAGACGGTTTGCACCGTGCACTGCCGGACGGTTTGTACGGTATCTGGAGGTCGGTCCTCCAATTGGTTGCCAATCACTGCACCACCGATTGCGCCAAGTACCGTGGTCGCGCCCCGCTCGCGCCCATGCCCCGCGGCATCGCCCAGTACCCCGCCCGCGACAGCACCAAGGATCGCACCGGTACCCGATTTTTGCCCCTGCACGGCAACCTGCTGGTCAGTACACACTTTTTGCGGGACGCCCACTTTTTGCATGACAGGCGTTGTGGAAACAACGCGGGCAATTTCCTGAGCGTTGGCGTATTGGCAAGCGCCAAAAGCCGCTCCTGCCAACAATGCGGATTTTGCCAAGCCGTGCATGCGCGGGCCGGACAGTAAATTTGGAATCATGTCATCTCCTTCAATAATTTAAACCTGCGCATCGCAAGCGCAGTTACCTCACCCAATACTGTGCAGCCAAGATGTAACCCGCCGATAAAATGTTCATGGAGATTTGCAAAGCTGCCATACCCGACCTGCTGCCTCCAGACGTTCATCCGCAAGGCTCCAGTGCAGCCCGTATTTCTTTCAACGCCCTGAGCCGGGCCAGTCCTGCTTCAGGGTAGCTGAGTTGCAATGCCTCCAGGGCTTCCCGCGCAATCTGCGACACGATCAGCCGGGAACTGTTTTTGTCATCTGCCGGCACCACGTACCAGGGCGAATCGCCGCTGCTGGTGCAGCCCAGGCACTGGCCGTAAGCCAGCATGTAAACGCTTGCTCTGCTCCTTTTTGGACTGTGCAAAAAGAACTGGATGATGCGCGTCCCGTTGAGGTAGAGATGTTGCTCAAGTTGACAATGGACCGGTAGCGGTCTAGCCCGATGCCAATCCTTCCCCGCTCCGTAAGTTCGCGTGTGGTGCGCCAGAGAAAGTCTTGTTGCAGTTCCTGCGGGCTTGGATGTTTGAAGCTAAACACCTCGCATCCTTGCGGGTTCATGCCCGACATCACATAGTGCCGCTCGGACCTGCACAGCGGCGCCACCGTGGTCGCCCGTCGCAGCAGATCAACGCACTGGCCCGGCTGTACACGGAATTGTTCTGAATCGACTTTCATGTTGTGAGCGTTAGAGGCGCCAAACGAGAAGTTGACCAGCGTATTCAAATGTTGCGGTGCGCACGGTGCGGTGTCGAACACCGGGCCACGGTATTGCGATCGTTCTGCCCTGACATGCGCTTGCGCACAGACCGGCGTACTGCGTC
>CAIOLZ010000322.1 GCA_903859265.1 uncultured beta proteobacterium | reverse complement strand
CCGTAGTCTTCATGCGAACGCGCGCGCTGGTGCTTGAGCGGGAGCGTGACAACGAGTGGGTGCGGACCTTGGGTGTCAACAACGGGAGCGCGGCATGAACTGGAACAGTGCGAGCGAGTTTTTTGCGATGGGTGGCTATGGCCTGTATGTCTGGGGTGCCTACGGCGTTACTGCCGCATGGATGCTCGCCGAGCCGTGGCTGGTGCGCCGGCGCCACGCGCGGGCTCTGCGGGACGTTTTGGAAAGAGAAGAATCGTATGAATAAATGGAAACCGCGCCACAAGCGAATTGCCATTGCGGCAGGCGTTCTGGTGGTGGTGGGAATCGCAGCGACCTTTGTGTTGCAGGCGTTTCAGAGCAACCTGGTGTTTTTCTACTCGCCTTCGCAAATATTCAGCAAGGAAGCGCCCACCGGGCGCACCTTCCGGCTTGGGGGTCTGGTGGTGGCCGGAAGTCTCAAACGCGATGGCGTGGACGTTGCGTTCGATGTCACCGACACCATCAAAACCGTGCCCGTGCAGTTCACCGGCATCCTGCCCGATCTGTTCAAGGAAGGCAAAGGCGTGGTCGCACAGGGTCAATTGAAGGACGGCATATTTCACGCCAAGGAAGTGCTGGCAAAACATGACGAAAACTATATGCCGCCCGAAGCAGCGCAAGCGCTTAAAAATGCTGCTGCTATGAACGCAAAAACTGCTGCAACTTTGGTACAAGGGCAATAAAAATGATTCCTGAAATTGGTCACTTCGCGCTCTGGCTGGCGCTGGGCGTTGCGCTGATTCTGGGCACCCTGCCAATGCTTGGTGCAGCACGCGGGCGTGAGGACTGGATGGCATTGGCGCGCCCCGGTGCCTACACGCTGGCGGCTTTGGTCTCTCTGGCTTTTGGAGCGCTGGTGATGTCGTTCGTCAACCACGATTTTTCGGTGTTGTACGTGGCTTCCAACTCCAACTCGGCGCTGCCTTTGCAGTACCGCATTGCCGGCGTGTGGGGCGGGCATGAAGGCTCGCTGCTGCTGTGGGTGCAAATGTTGTGCATCTGGATGGTGGCGGTGGCGTGCTTTAGCAACCATTTGCCCAATGCGGTGCTGGCGCGCATTCTGTCGGTCATGGGGCTGATCAGCGTGGGCTTTTTGCTCTTCATGCTGCTGACGTCCAATCCGTTTGAGCGACTCTTTCCGCCCGCACCGGATGGCCGTGATTTGAACCCGCTGCTGCAAGACCCCGGCATGGTGACGCACCCGCCGATGCTCTACATGGGCTACGTGGGTTTCTCGGTCGCGTTTGCATTCGCTATTGCGGCACTGATTGGCGGCAATCTGGACGCGACCTGGGCGCGCTGGACAAGGCCCTGGACCACCGTGGCCTGGATGTTTCTGACCATCGGCATTGCCCTGGGCAGCGCCTGGGCGTATTACGTTTTGGGCTGGGGCGGCTGGTGGTTCTGGGATCCGGTGGAAAACGCGTCGCTCATGCCCTGGTTGCTGGGTACGGCGCTGATTCACTCATTGGCCGTCACCGAGAAGCGCAGCAGCTTCAAGTCGTGGACCGTATTGCTGGCGATTCTGGCGTTTTCGTTCTCGCTTTTGGGCACTTTTCTGGTTCGCTCGGGCGTGCTCTCGTCTGTGCATGCCTTTGCGTCCGACCCGCGCCGGGGCCTGTTTATTCTGGTGTTCCTGACCATCGTGGTCGGCTCGTCGTTTGCGCTCTACGCATGGCGTGCGCCAACGGTTGGCCTGGGCGCGCGCTTTGCGCTGCTGTCCAAGGAAACCATGCTGCTGGCCAACAACGTCCTGTTTCTGGTGGCAGCGGCAGCGGTGATGCTGGGCACCCTGTACCCGCTGCTGCTCGATGCATTGGGGCTGGGGAAGATATCGGTGGGCCCGCCGTATTTTGATTCCGTATTTTTGCCGCTCATGGCGCCGGCGATTTTCCTGATGGGCGTGGGCCCCCTGGCGCGCTGGAAAGAGGCGCAGGCTCCGGACCTGTCCAAGCGCCTGCGCTGGGCAGCGGGCGTCACGGTTGTGGCCTCGGTGCTTACCGGCTGGCTCGCGGGCGAAATTCATCTGGTGGCCACGCTTGGCCTGCTCATGAGCTTCTGGATCGTCACCTCGGTCGCAACCGATTTGCTCGAGCGCGTGCATCCCAGGGGCAGCCGCTGGTCGCAGCTGCCCTACCGGCTCGGGCAAATACCGCGGGCGCTGGCGGGCATGATGGTGGCGCACATTGGGGTTGCCGTTTTTTGCTTCGGTGTCGTGATGGTGAAGGCGTATGAGGTCGAGCGCGATGTCAAGATGGCAACCGGCGACAACACCACCATCCGGGGTTTCACTTTCACGATGCGCGGCACGCACGAAGTCGCCGGCCCGAACTACGATGCCATCCGCGCCGATGTGGACATCACCCGGGGTGACGGGGTGGTCACCGTGTTGCATCCGGAAAAGCGCGTGTACCGCGTGCAACAAAATCCAATGACCGAGGCGGCCATCAGCACCGGTTTAACGCGTGATCTCTATGTGTCACTGGGCGAGCCGGTCGAGGGCAATGCCTGGATCGTGCGGGTGTACGTCAAGCCATTCATTGACTGGATCTGGGGCGGCTGCCTGCTAATGGCCCTGGGCGGCTTGCTGGCGGTGATGGACAAACGCTACCGCCGCAAAACGGCGCAGGAAGGTGCTCCTTTGTCTGCAGAAGGTCTGGTGGGAGCTGCCAAATGAAATACCTGCGGGCATTGATCCCCTTGCTGCTGTTTTTGGGGTTGGTGGGATTTTTGGGAGCCGGGCTCTGGCTGGACCCCAAGGAAGTGCCGTCCCCGCTGATCAACAAATCCGCCCCGGCATTTGCCTTGGCGCGCCTGGACAACCCTGCCCAGACCATCCGGCGCGATGACATGCTGGGCAAAGTCTGGATGCTCAATGTGTGGGCCTCCTGGTGTGTTGCCTGTCGTGAGGAGCATCCGTTGCTGGTCGAGTTTTCGCGCAAAAAGCTGCTGCCGATTTATGGCCTGAACTACAAGGACCAACGCGTGGCCGGTCAGCAATGGCTGGCCAATTTTGGCAACCCGTATGACGCCTCCGTGTTTGACCAGGACGGTCGCGTCGGCATTGACTATGGGGTTTACGGCGTGCCCGAGAGCTTCATCATTGACCGCGAGGGCGTCATTCGCTACAAGCAGATTGGACCGTTTACGCCCGAAATTCTGCGCGATACGGTAGAACCTTTGGTGAGGAAACTCAATGGCTAAAACCGCATTGGTGCTGTTCAAATCGGCGTTGCTGATAGGCGCCGCAGTGCTGGCCCTGTCTGCCCATGCCAAAGAGGCGGAGTCGGCCTCGGCGGACCCGGCGCTGGAGGCCCGCATGTTGCGCATTACCTCCGAGTTGCGCTGTCTGGTGTGTCAGAACCAGACGATTGCCGACTCGCATGCCGACCTCGCCGTGGACTTGCGCCAGGAGGTCCGCGAGATGCTGCAAAAAGGTCAGTCCGATCAGCAGGTGATGGACTTCATGACCGCACGGTATGGCGATTTCGTGCTTTACCGGCCGCCGGTTAAAGCGACCACTCTGCTGCTTTGGTATGGCCCCGCAACCATGGCGTTGGCAGGATTGATTGTGCTGGTGCTGGTGTTGCGTCGCCGCAGCCGTATGCCGGCAGACCGTTTTGACCCGGACGAGCCGGACGACACCGCGCAGCCGCAGGATGCGCGGTAAGCACCTTTTGAGAACGTATGGACCATTCAATCGCTTCCCTGAAAAACCGGTTGCAGCAGCTTCAAGGCGCGCTCGACTCCGGTGCGCTGACGCCCGCGCAATACGAGAAAAGCAAGGCGGAGCTGGAGCGGCAAATTCTGGACGCTGTCATGCAGGGCCCTGAAAAAGGCGTGTCTCGCGACCGCAAGCGCGCCAGAGAAACTGCTGGCGAAATTGTCAGCCCCGCTGCCCCGCACCGCGTTCGACCATCGTTCGGATTGCTCAGCAGTCTTGCGTTGTTTGTGCTGGTGATTGCCAGTGCGGGCTACTACTGGAAGGGCGGCGCGGGACTGCAGACAGGCTCCGCCGCAGATGCCGGCAATAGCTCGGGCGCGGCGCAGCCATCGGCTCAGGTTGAGCAAATCAACGCCATGGTGGAGAAGCTGGCGCAACGCATGAAAGAGCAACCCGGCGATGCCCAGGGCTGGGCCATGCTGGCGCGCTCCTACACTGCGCTGGAGCGCAATTCCGAGGCCCTGGCCGCATACGAAAAAGCCGTCGCACTGCGCAAGGATGATCCTGATCTGCTGGCGGACTACGCGGATGCCATGGCGGTTAAAAACAACCGCAGTCTGGCCGGCGAACCCTATCAGCTGGTAGAACGTGCGCTCAAGCTCGATCCTAAAAATCTCAAGGCGCTGGCGCTGGACGGGGCCTACGCGTTTGAACTGAAGGACTATGCCAAAGCAGCGAAAATCTGGGAAAAACTTGTTGCGATCGGCCCGGCCGACAGCGCGTTTGTGAAGCAGTTCGGGCCAGCCATCGACGAGGCCCGCAGGCTCGCCGGTTTACCCCCCGCCAGCAAACCGCTCGCAGCAGCGGCGGAATCGGCGGGTTCGCCGGCAACGCCTTCGAATGCGGGTGACCAGCCGCGCATTGCAGGTGGCGCGGTAAGCGGGCGGGTCATTTTGGCAGCGGCACTGGCCAGCCGGGCAAATCCGGACGACACGGTATTCATCTTCGCCCGTGCTGCCGAGGGTTCGCGCATGCCACTGGCCATCATCCGCAAGCAGGTCAAAGACCTGCCAATCAGCTTTACGCTGGACGACAGCATGGCCATGTCACCCGCCAACAAGCTTTCTGGTGCCGCCAAAGTGGTAGTGGGCGCGCGCATCAGCAAGAGTGGCAACGCCATGCCGCAGCCGGGCGACTTGGCCGGCCAGTCGGCTGCTGTTTCTGTCGGTAGCACAGGCTTGCAAATCACCATCTCGGAAGTCGTGCAACCCTGATCGTGTCGGAGTTGCTTGGGGCAATGCGGGCCGCACAGCGACGCTGGGAGATCAGGCCAGTGCAGCTTCAATGTCTTTTTTCAGGCTCTCGGGCGTGTCGGTTGGCGCATAGCGGTTGAGCACGGCGCCGTCTTTGCCAACCAGAAACTTGGTGAAGTTCCATTTGATGGCCTTGCTGCCCATCAAGCCGGGCTTTTCGGCGCTGAGCCACTGGTAGAGCGGGTGTGCGTGGCTGCCGTTGACATCAATTTTGGCCATCATGGTAAAGCTCACGCCGTAATTCACTTGGCAAAAACTGGCGATCTCTTCGTTGGAGCCCCTGTCCTGCGCGCCGAACTGGTTGCAGGGAAAACCGAGCACCACCAGTCCCTTTGCAGCATAGGCCTTGTGCAGCGCCTCGAGTCCGGCAAATTGCGGCGTAAAGCCGCAGGCGCTGGCCGTGTTGACGATCAGCATTGCCTTACCGCGAAAGTTGCTCAGTGAAATGCTCTGGCCGTTGATTTGAAGTGCTTCAAAGTCATAAATGGAAGTCATTGCAAGCTTCTTTTCAAGGTACTAGGAGTGCGTATTGTCGTTGCGAGCGATGCTCAGCAGGTGTTCTACTTCGGCCCGGTGGGCGACGCAGTTGCTTGCATGCCAGCGTTTGATGATCCACATGAAACCCGCCACAACAGCGCCAAAAACCGTGATGGCACCGAAGGCAGAAAGGCCCAAGCCGGTGGAAAGGCTGTAGAAGCCGCCGAGACCGAGGATGCAGGCCTGCTCGTTGAAATTTTGCACCGCAATGGAGCGGCCGGCTCCCATCAGATTGTGGCCGCGGTGCTGCAAAAGCGCATTCATGGGCACCACCAAAAAGCCGCCCATGCCGCCTAGCAGTACCAGAAAGGGCGCCGCGACCCAAACGTTGGTAATAAAGTTCAGTGCAATGACCAGCAGGCCCATGCCAATGCCCAGTGGCATCACGAGCGTGGCCTGATCCAGCCGCATGCGCACCGACGCTGCGACCGCGCCCACGGCGGTGCCGATGGCCACTACGCCCACCAGCGCAGACGCTTGCGTCACGCTATAGCCCAGCGCGACCGCCGCCCAGGCCAGCACGATGTAGCGCAAGTTGCCGCTGACGCCCCAGAAAAGGGTGGTGGTGGCGAGCGAAATCTGGCCCAGCCGGTCCTTCCACAGACGTTGGTTGCAGTGCCAAAAGTCGGGCAGCAGCTCCAATATGCTGTGTGGCAGTTTGCGCATGGGTACGCCGGTCAGGGGGATTCGGGTGTTGAACCAGGCTGCCAGCAAATACACCAGGGTCAATACACAGATGGCCGCTTCAGGTGGCGTTTTGATGCCGATGTCAATTTGCGGTATGCCGATGGCCAGCAGGTGCGGTGAAATTTTGGGCCCGATCAGTTGTCCGCCCAACAGGACGCCAAGAATGATGGACGAAATCGTCAGACCCTCAATCCAGCCATTGGCCTTGACCAGCTGCGAAGCCGGCAACAGCTCGGTGAGGATGCCGTACTTGGCTGGGGAATACGCTGCTGCACCCAAACCGACCAGCGCATAGGACATCAGCGGATGGGTGCCAAACAGCATCATGAGACAGCCTCCGACTTTGATG
>CAIOLZ010000321.1 GCA_903859265.1 uncultured beta proteobacterium | reverse complement strand
GGCCTGACACCACACCCGGAAATTCCACCTGCGGCTTTTGTCCGAAGCCTGCCTGCGAGAAGGTCTCCCACATGTCACTCGCGGGCATTTGCATGGCAATTTTTGCAGTACCCACATTGCTCGACACCTGAATTACCTGTTCCACGGTGAGCGCACCATGGGGATGTGCGTCGTGAATCGTGGCACCGGCGATGGTCCAGGAGCCGGGTGCCGTGTCAATCACGGTGTTCGGTTTGACGCGCCCTTTTTCCAGCGCCAGCCCGATCGTGAACGGCTTCATCACAGACCCCGGCTCAAAAGTGTCAGTCAACGCCCGGTTGCGCAGCTGGGACCCCGTGAGGTTCTGGCGCTTGTCGGGCGTGTAGCTTGGGTAGTTGGCGAGCGCCAGCACTTCGCCGGTGATCGCATCGAGCACCACCACGCTGCCTGCCTGTGCCTTGTTGAGCAGCACGGCATCGCGCAGTTTTTGGTACGCAAAAAACTGGATCTTGCTGTCAATGCTGAGCTGCAGGTCACGGCCATCTTCGGGTTGCACGACCTCGCCCACATCTTCAACCGCCTGCCCCAGCCGATTCTTGATGACGCGGCGCACGCCCGGCTTGCCGAGCAGTTCTTTGTTGTAGAGCAGCTCAACGCCTTCCTGACCGTTGTCCTCCACGTTGGTGAAACCAACGACGTGCGCGGCAGCCTCACCCTCGGGGTACTGGCGCTTGTATTCCTTGCGCTGGTAAATGCCCTTGAGGTTGAGGTCGGCAATTTTTTTAGCCGTATCGGCATCCACTTGGCGCTTGATCCAGACAAAGGTCTTGTCGTCCTGGTCGAGCTTTTTGGACAGCTCCGCAACTGGCATTTCGAGCAAGCCAGCGAGTTGCTGCAACTGCTCTTTGCTCAGGTCCACATCTTCAGGAATTGCCCAGATGCTGGGCGCTGGCACGCTGGACGCAAGGATCATCCCGTTGCGGTCCAAAATTCGCCCCCGGTTGGCCGGCAGCTCCAAAGTCCGGGCAAACCGCACTTCGCCCTGGCGCTGGTAAAACTCGTTGGCGATGACCTGGATGTAGGCGGCTCGTGCTGCTAGGCCACAAAATCCCAGTGCAATGGCGCCCACCACCAGCTTGCTGCGCCACACCGGCGTGCGGCTGGCCAGCAATGGGCTGGAGGTGTACTGCACACTGCGGCTCATGGATTGCCTCCGGCCACCGGCTTGACCGCGGCACTGGTGCCACCCGCCGGGGGTGCGAGCGGGCCTGAAGAGGCAGCTTGCACATTGGCCAAGCTGACCGGCGCGCTGTAGTTCACATAGGTGGTGATCGCTGGCGTCGCCTGGCGCATCTGCAATTTTTCGCGGGCAATTTTTTCTACCCGGGCTGGCGTGGCCTGGGCCCGCTTTTCGACCTGGAGCCGCTCGAATTCGGTCTCCAGCTTGTGGGATTCGGCCGTGACGCGATCGAGCTCGGTAAAGAGGCGGCGCGAGTCGTACTGCACATTCACGAGATACATGGCACTGGCGATCACCGCCAGCAACAAAACCAGGTTAATCCGCGTCATGCTGCGGTCCTCGCTGCTACCCGCATGATGGCGCTGCGCGAACGCGGATTGCTTCGCACCTCTTGTGCACTCGGTTTGACGCGTCCGCGCGCCACTAGCTTCATTGCCCTGGGTTCGGCAAACGGCTTGCGACGGTCGTATTCATCGCGCGAGTGTTGGGCGATAAATTGCTTGACGATGCGGTCTTCCAGCGAGTGAAAGCTGATCACGGCAAGACGACCTCCGGGTTGCAGCACATTCAGACTCGCCTCTAGCGCCTGTTGCAACTCTTCAAGCTCGGCGTTGATGAAAATCCGAAAAGCCTGAAATGTGCGCGTTGCAGGGTTCTGGCCCGGCTCGCGGGTTTTGACCGTGTCAGCCACGAGTTGGGCCAGCTCGGTGGTGGTTGAAATTGGCCCCCGTTCCTGTCGGCGAGCAACAATCGCCTTTGCAATTGGCCCAGCAAACCGTTCTTCACCATATTCACGTATCACCTCCGTGATCTGATTGATCTCTGCTGTCTCCAGCCACTGCGCCACGCTTTCGCCGCGCGTGGTGTCCATCCGCATATCGAGCGGCCCTTCGAAACGAAAACTGAAACCGCGCAGCGGGTTGTCGATCTGCGGTGAGCTCACACCCAGATCCATCAGCAACCCAGAAACGCTTCGCGGCGGCAGTTGCGCCATACGAGAAAAAGCATCGTGGTGGATGGAAAAACGCGGATCGGCAATCTGCGCCGCATCCGCCACTGCCTGCGGGTCCCGGTCGAACGCAATCAGATGACCCTTTGTGGAAAGTTTGGAGAGAATCAGCCGCGAATGGCCACCGCGGCCGAACGTGGCATCGACATAGGTGCCATGCTGGGCGTCTGGAAATTCGTTCTCGCCATCGCTGAACAATGCACTGACCGCTTCGTTCAACAAAACGGTGGCATGGTTCCATGTTGTATCCACCGGGTCCGCCTAAAAGGAAAAGTCCTTGAAGACATCGGGCATGTTGCCCTGCATCGCCTTGGCCTCTTGCGCATCGTAAGTAGGCTTGTCCCACAACTCGAAATGGTTGCCCATGCCGAGCAGCATCGTGTCGCGGCTGATGCCCGCGGCCTCACGCAATTCCGGCGAGACCAGCACACGCCCGGTGGAATCCATTTCCACGTCCATGGCATTGCCCAAAAAAATGCGCTTCCACCACTGTGCCGACATGGGCAAGGCGGCAATGCGCTCGCGAAATTTTTCCCACTCCGGGCGGGGAAACACCATCAGGCATCCGTGGGGGTGTTTCGTGATGGTGAGTTGGCCGGCCGCCGTTGCGCTCAAGACGTCACGATGCCGGGTCGGCACAGAGAGCCGACCTTTTGCATCCAGACTGAGAGACGACGCCCCTTGAAACACGGTAAAGCACCCTTTTTTGCGGATTGGCAGAAAAATAGCATCTCAGCGGCACGATTTACCACTAAATTGCACTTTTTTGCACTGTATCAGCAAACCACGGCAATGCAATACGTCCGCAACAAAAAAATTCCAATGAAATCAAGGACTTAGAAGCGAATTTGAAGCCTTTGAAAGCACAAAAATCCTTCTAAATTAAGCACTTAGCGCACGGTCTGAAAGTGATGCTTCAATCTTCAAGAAAAACGCATGCTGTATGCGCAAACAGTAGGCTATTTACAGTATGTAACGCGATAAGTCTTCGTTTTGGCTCAATTCTGCCAATCGGGCATCGACATAGTTTTCATCAATGCATATGGTCTGGGAGGCCAGTGAAGCGGCATCAAAGCTGACTTCATCGAGCAGGCGCTCCATCACTGTAGCCAAGCGCCGCGCGCCGATGTTTTCAGTGCGCTCGTTGACTTCAAAAGCGATCCTGGCCAGGCGGGTCACGCCTTCCGGCGTGAATTTCAGCGTGACGTTCTCCGTTGCCAGGAGGGCCTGGTATTGGCGCGTCAGCGAAGCATGGGTCTGGGTCAATATGGCTTCAAAATCTGCCACCGAAAGCGATTGCAATTCCACCCGGATCGGAAACCTGCCCTGCAGTTCTGGAATCAGGTCACTGGGCTTGCTCAAGTGGAACGCGCCTGAGGCAATAAAGAGAATGTGGTCGGTTTTCACCATGCCGTATTTGGTGGAGACTGTGGTGCCTTCGACCAGGGGCAACAAATCGCGCTGCACGCCCTGGCGCGACACTTCGGCGCCGCTGCCTTCGCTGCGCGAGGTGACCTTGTCAATTTCGTCAATAAAAACAATGCCGTTTTGCTCCAGCACACCTAGCGCCTGGGCCTTGATGTCGTCTTCATTGACGAGTTTGGCGGCCTCCTCATCGAGCAGAATCTTCTGCGCTTCACTGATTTTGAGTTTGCGTGTCTGGCGCTTGTTATGGCCCAGCTGCCCGAAAATGCCGCGTAGCTGCTCGGTCATTTCCTCCATGCCCGCCGGGCCCATGACTTCGAGTTGGGGTACCGCAAGGGCTACGTCAATTTCAATTTCCCGATCTGCCAGCTGGCCCTCGCGCAGCTTCTTACGAAAGACCTGACGCGCCGTGCTTTCCTCGGCAGGCGCAGTCCCCGAAGCCGCAAAGTCATTGCGCGGCATGGGAACGAGGATCTCAAGAATACGCTCTTCGGCGGCATCCTGAGCGCTGGCGCGGACCTTGGCCTTGGCACTTTCGCGGGCCTGTTTGACGGCGATTTCAGCAAGGTCGCGAATGATGGAGTCAACGTCTTTACCCACGTAGCCAACCTCGGTGAATTTGGTCGCCTCCACTTTGATAAACGGTGCATCCGCGAGGCGGGCCAGCCGGCGCGCAATTTCGGTTTTTCCAACCCCTGTGGGGCCAATCATCAGAATATTTTTCGGCGTGATTTCAGCGCGCAAGCCGGGTTCGACCTGCTGGCGGCGCCAACGGTTGCGCAACGCAATGGCGACAGCGCGCTTGGCCTGCTTCTGGCCGACAATGTGTTTGTCCAGCTCGGCAACGATTTCCTGAGGGGTCATGAAGGGCCTTCATTGCAACGCGGTGGCCGCGTGCGACGGTTTATTCCAGCGTTTCAATGGTGTGCTGCATGTTGGTGTAAATGCACAGCTCGCCGGCTATTTCGAGCGAACGCTTGACGATGTCTGGTGCGCTCAGCGTGGTGTGGTTGAGCAGCGCGACGGCCGCCGCCTGCGCGTATGCACCGCCCGAACCAATGGTGACTATTCCGTTTTCAGGCTCCAGCACATCACCATTGCCGGTGATGATGAGGGACGCCTCCCGGTCAGCGACGGCCAGCATGGCTTCGAGGCGACGCAGCACACGATCCGTACGCCAATCCTTGGTCAGCTCAATCGCGGCACGCATCAGGTTGCCCTGGTGCTTGTCAAGCTTGGCCTCGAAACGCTCGAACAGGGTGAACGCGTCGGCCGTGGCGCCAGCGAAACCAGCCAGCACTTTTCCATGGTGCAGCTTTCTAACCTTGCGCGCAGTGCCTTTGACGACAATATTGCCCAAAGTGACCTGGCCGTCGCCACCGATTGCAACCTGAATACCGTCGGGCGTTTTGCGCCGCACACTGATGATGGTGGTGCCGTGAAATTGTTCCATGCCGTACCAAGTTTGGGCTAACGCCCGTATTTCAAATGGCCTAAACCGGGCGGGGCATCACTTTGGCATGCTCATTGATGCCGATCACGTTGAAAAACGCGGCCACAACGCGTTGCACATCCCGAAACTGCACCTGCTTGCCCTCGGCCTGACGTGTAGCCACCCAGTTCAAAATACTTCCCGCCGCGGCGAAGTCAACACGAATCAGGCCCCTGCACTCAATCACCAGCCTGGTGCCGGTTGGCTCCAGTTTTTCCAGCTTCGACAGGACCTGCGAGGCGTCGCCCAATAGCTCTCCCCGCAAGGCGATCCGGCCTGGACCTTCGTTGCCGGTTCCCGCATCCTCAAATGGCAGCGTGGATGGACCAGCACTTGAAAACCGCGCAGACGCCATATCGCCGTCTGGCAAGGCGTTCGCCGGTCTGTCCTCGAACCGGCACTGCGCAGCGATCCATGCCGGTGGCGCGACTTCATGGGTGATGCAGTAATCCAGCGCGGCGAGTTCGAAGTCGTCCTGCAATCGCATCACGCGCAAGGCGTTAAGCCGAATTTGCCACCAGTGCCTGTCCACATTGCGGTCGCCCGGAAGGGTTTTCGCGCGCAAGGCGGCCACCAGTGCGGCCGTCCCCGAAAACGCAATTTCAACCGGCTCATCGCACAGACTCACGAAAAGACCGTCCAGCAGCGGCATTGCGCTGTCCTGAACCGCTGTCAAAGCACTCCAGTCCAAGTGCCAGGGCATGCTGTGGGCACCCATGCAGTCGCGCAAGCGCTCCATACCACTGCCGTCCAGCAATGCGGCGGAACTCCAGATCGCCCCACCTGGCGTTAAAACTGCGGCTGCGCCGGATGCTGCTGACACCACATCCCCCTGTGCCAAACTGGCCCATTGCGGCAGCAGACCGTTCAGGTGCAGAGAAAACTCCTTCGCGGCGCTATCAAAAGCCTCCCGGGCATTGGTGGCACGGTACAAGTCCAACAAAGCCGCCGCCCAGGACTGCGCCGATTCGGGTTGCAGATCGTTACCGCGCAGAGCGGCCAAAAGGCCCGACTCGGCCCCCGCGTCGTCACCGTTGGCAAATCGTATGGCCGCCTCTTCCAGCTCGGGGTCGGTTGCCATCTCATCGACCGACATGGCGAACAATCTGGATGTTGAAAAACCGATTTCGGAATGCGCAAATCCCGCTGCCACCGAATTGGTTTCCCGACGAATTTCCTCCTCAGAATCTGCGGCACCACCCGCCAGTTGGGTCACGGCGTAGTCATCCGATGCGGGCGGGACTTGGGCAGGCCGAATTGTGATGGACTGCGTCGGCTCAAAAGCCTCATCAGGAATCGAAGGGCTTTGTGTGGGCAACTGACTTGACGTGGTGTCCGAAGCCGACGCGCCCTGGCGGGCACGGTCCGCGGTGGCCGCGCCTTCCTGCTTGCCTTTCCACCACTGACGCGACATTTGCGCCTCGATCTCGTCAATCTTTTTGAGTGTCATCGCACGACCATCGGGATCGGTGGACATGCTGGTCTGGAAATAAGAGGCACGCGCGATATTGGCGATGGCGCCAGGATCACGGTTGCGCAATTTGCGCAGCTGGTCAAATTCCCGCCGCCGGACAAAATCGTTTTGCCGTTTGCGCTCAATCATGACCTTCAGGGCCTGCTTGTCATACCCCGCTTCCTGGGTTTGCTCGGGCTGATCCAGCTCCGACCAATCCTTGGTCGGGTTGCGCACGAACATCGCCACCTTGGACAGCAGACCTGGGCGCTCGTCTTTGGTAGCCACGGATTCGATTCGGTAAAACGGTGGGGGAAAGGGGCGCCGCGACTCAGTCGCCAAACATTTTCTGCTTGAGTTCGCGCCGCTGCTGCGCTTCAAGCGACAGACTCGCAGTGGGGCGCGCCAGCAAACGGCCAACGCCAATCGGTTCGCCCGTCTCGTCGCAATAGCCGTAATCGCCCGCGTCGATGCGTCCGATTGACTGTTCGATTTTTTTAAGCAATTTGCGTTCACGGTCACGGGTACGCAGTTCCAGGGCATGCTCTTCTTCAATCGTTGCCCGGTCGGCCGGATCCGGAACCACTGAAGTGTCTTCGCGCAAATGTTCGGTGGTCTCACCAGCGCTATTGAGAATGTCGCGCTTGAGCACTGACAGGCGATGCCGGAAAGCAGCAAGTTGCGCTTCATTCATGTACTCGGCATCAGGCATGGCCATCAATTCGGCGTCGGTGAGTTCAGTGGCTGGCTTGGTCTTCCAGTTATCGGCCAGCTTGGGGTCTTTCTTGATCGAGGACGGCAACACCGGCACGATCAAAGGGGCCGTCACGACCTGGCTGTAGCTGGCTTTGGCAGCCGTTGAGGCAACACTTTGGGCCATCGAGGGCACTGTCAATTGCGCGAGGCGGGACGAAGGGCGTCCCGTTTTTTGAGGTACAGCGGCGGGCGCGGTTACGGCAGGAGATGCCGCGGACTTGGTCGCAATGAGGGTCATGGGGTCGGATGTATTTTCTTTGGTGACCGGTTTCGGAGCCGCTTTGGGAGCTGGTTTCGTGGCCGGTTTGGCGGTAACACCGGGAGCCGTTTTGGCTACGGGCTTTTGACTGGCTTTCGGGCTTGCTTTTGCAGTGGTTTTAGAAGGCGCCTTCACGGCAGTTTTTGCAGGGGATTTTGCGGCGGGCTTTGCTGACACGGCCTTGGCAGGCGCTTTGGCGATGGTTTTGGAACCTGCTTTGGCCAGCGCTTTTGGCGGCTTTACCGCAGCTTTGGCGGGCGCCTTGGACGAACCCTTTTTATCGATGGTTTTGCTGGCAGCTTTGGCCTCGGTTTTGCCTTTGCCGGCTGTCGCAGGCTTGGCTTTGTTGTCTTTACCGGATTTGGCTTTCACGTCTTGTCTCCTGGCGGAACCTGCTGGCGGTTGTTCGTTGCGACCCTGTTGTCCGCCACTACCCTTGTTAACCGGGGGTGGAGGAGCTTCTTCGGCGCGCGAGTGTACAGGCTTACCCATCGGGAATCCCATCAGTTGCAAAAGCGAGACAATCATGAGTATTCCTGCGCAATATCAAAGAGTTTCAGATTCAAACGCGTGTGTCCAGACTCCAAACAAGCCCTGTCGCGCAAACATCATGCATTAAAAGCTGCTTCAAACCAGCGATTGCTCCAGGCCCTGCAACAAAATGTCTTTTGGCAAGTCGATGCCAATGAACACCATTTTGCTGTTGCGCACTTCGTCGCCCCCCCAGGCGGGCCCGAGGTCGCTGCCCATCAGTTGATGAACGCCCTGAAATATCACTTTGCGCTCTGTGCCCTGCATAAATAGAACGCCCTTGTAACGCAGCATCCGCGGACCATAGACATTGACGATGGCACCCAAAAAGTCTTCCAGCTTGGCAGCGTCGAAGGCCCGCTCTGATTTGAAGACAAAACTTTTAACGTCATCGTCATGGTGATGATGGTGGCTGTGGTCAGCATGGTCGTGCCCGTGATCGGCGTGGTCATGGTGCGAAGGATGGTCGCAATGCTCGCCATGGTCATGTTCGTGGTCGTGGTCGTCTGCTTTCAGGAAGTCAGGGTCAATGTCGAGCTTGGCGTTAAGGTTAAAGCCGCGCAGGTCAAACACCTCGCTCAAGGCAACCTCGCCAAAATGCACGGCCCGCTGCGGCGCGCGGGGATTCATGTGCTTTAAGCGGTGCATCAGGGCATCGAGTTCGTCCTTGGACACCAGGTCGGCTTTGCTGATAAAAATCTGGTCGGCAAAACCCACTTGGCGGCGGGCTTCCTGGCGGTCATTGAGCTGGGCAGCAGCGTGCTTGGCGTCCACCAGCGTCAGGATCGAATCCAGCAAATACGATTCGGCAATTTCGTCGTCCATGAAAAACGTTTGCGCCACCGGTCCCGGGTCGGCAATGCCGGTGGTCTCGATGACCACCCGGTCAAAATTAAGTTCGCCTTTACGACGTTTTTCGGCCAGATCGCGCAGCGTGGCGCGCAAATCTTCGCGAATGGTGCAACAGATACAGCCGTTGCTCATCTGGATAATCTGCTCGTTGGTGTCGCTGACCAGAATATCGCTGTCAATATTTTCTTCACCAAACTCGTTTTCGACCACGGCGATCTTTTGACCATGCGCCTCCGCCAGCACGCGCTTGAGCAGCGTGGTTTTGCCGGAACCTAAAAAACCGGTCAGGATCGTGGCGGGAATAAGTGACATGGCAGCAACCCAAAAATCAGAAGGTGGGGAGTTTAGCGGTCAATTCAATGGCACAGTGAACCGCTACCGGCGCATGACCACCAGCCCCTTGAGGTATTCACCCTCAGGGAAGGCAATCGTCATGGGATGGTCCGCAGCACCACCCATGCGTTCGGTAATGAAGCCGTCCACGCCCGCGTCGGCGCCGGCACCGGCGATGATTTTGTGAAACAGGTCGGCACTGATTCCGCCGGAGCATGAATAAGTGAACAAAACGCCGCCGGGTTCCAGCAATTTGAACGCGAGGCGGTTAATGTCCTTGTAGGCGCGCGCCGCACGCTCAGCGTGGGCGACCGTTGGCGCAAATTTGGGCGGGTCAAGAACGATGGCATCGAAAGTCCGGCCCTCGGTGCCAAAACGGCGCAGCGATGCGTTGACATCAGCGTCCAGAAATGTGGTCCGTTCGGGGGCGAAACCATTGCGTGCGGCATTGGCGGCCGCTTTCTCAATTGCCGGGCCGCTGGAGTCGATGGATGTGACGTGCGCTGCGCCACCCGCCAGAGCCGCGACGGTGAAGCCGCCGGTGTAGCAATAGCAGTTCAGCACGCGCTGCAAACCGAGCCGCCGCGTCGTGTCGGCAAAGCGCTTGCGGCTGTCGCGCTGGTCCAGATAGAAGCCTGTTTTGTGGCCCTCGGCAATATTGAGCGCCAGCGTCCAGCCATGCTCCTGCAGGAGCAGTTCGGTGGGGCCATCGCCGCGCAACCAGCCGGTGGACTCGGGCAGACCCTCGAGCGCGCGGCTGCTGGCGTCGGAGCGCTCGTACAAACGGGTCAGACCCGTCTCTGCCAAAAGCGCGTCAGCAATCTGCTCTTTCCAGCGCTCCACGCCGGCCGAGGTGAACTGCGCCACCAGCGTGTCGCCATAGCGATCCACGATGAGCCCCGGCAGACCGTCGGACTCGCCATGCACCAGGCGCATGCCGTCGCTCTGAATATCGAACCGTGCGCGCGCAGCAATCGCGGCACGCAAAACGCTTGTGAAAAACGCCGCATCAATGCGCTGCGACTCGTCAAAACTCCAGACGCGGGCCCGGATTTTGGACGTGGGGCTGAACGCTGCCCATCCCAAAAACTGCCCTTCTGCCGATTCGACACGCACCGTCTCGCCGCTGTCGGCTGCGCCTTTGGCGATGGCAGATTCGAAAATCCAGGGATGTCGGCGCAACAGCGAGCGCTCTTTGCCAGCGCGTAAACGAATGGTCTTCATCCTTCGGATTGTCGCTTGCCCCGCGCCCGCGCCCGGGGGTGGGCGGCGTCATAAGCCTTGGCAAGGTGCTGGAAATCCAGCCGGGTGTAAACCTGTGTGGTGGTGATATTGGCGTGGCCCAGCAACTCCTGCACTGCCCGCAAATCCCCGCTGCTTTGCAGCACATGACTGGCAAACGAGTGGCGCAGCATGTGCGGGTGAACCGGGGCGTTCATGCCGGCTTGCAGGCTGCGGCGCTTGAGGCGCTGCCAGACACTTTGTGCCGTGAGGCGGCTGCCGTTGCGGCCATTGAAAAGCGCTGCGCTGGCGTCTGCCTGGCTGGCGTGGACCGGTACCCCGCCCGCTTTACCCATGCTGCCACGCACTTCCAGCCAGCGCTCCAAAGCGCGCAGCGCCGAACCTCCCACGGGAACAATGCGCCGCTTGCTACCTTTGCCCAACACATGCGCCTCTGCCGCCTGCAGATCAATCCAGCCACGGGCGTTGCCACTGGCCTGCACATCCAGGCCCACCAGTTCTCCCACCCGCAGGCCGCTGCCATAGAGCAGTTCCACAATCGCCGCGTCGCGTGCTTCAAGCCACGGGTTGTCCTCGCTCTGGAAATCTGCAAATCCCACCGCATCATCCACGCCCAGGGCTTTGGGCAGCGGCTTGCCGGCTTTGGGCGCACGCACGTCCTGGACTGGATTGCTGCTGACCAGGCCTTCGCGGCCCAGCCACGTGTAAAGACCGCGCCAGCCGGACAGGATCAGGGCGATGCCGCGACCGCTGCGCCCGCCACCGTGCATCTGCGCCACCCAGCGCCGGACGTGCTGGCTTTTGACGGCGAGCAGATCCACCTTGGCTTGCGCCGCAAAGTCGCCCAGCTTTTGCAAATCGAGCGCATACAAAGTAACGGTGCGTGGTGCCAGCCGTTTTTCGACGCGCACATGCTCCAGGTAGCGCAGTACTAATGGGTGATAAACCGGCGCACCATCTGGCTTGTCCAACTGGGTTTCAGGGGGCGCTTTGGTTGGCATGGCATCCAGCGTGTATGGGCGTAAAACGCTCAGCGCAAGCGTGTGAGCGCAGCCGCTGCCAGTTCGCCAATGCGGGCCAGGAAATCGGTGCCCATACCGCTTGTGAACCGCTGCGTGTCGCTGGACGCCAGCACCAGCATGCCAAACGCTGGACTTGCCCCGGCGATCGGGCCGGTGCGCAATGGCACCAAGGCAATGGATGCCGCAGCGTCTGGCTCACCCAGCCAGCTAACCGCCTCAAAACCCGTGTTGAGCCCACAAAAAGGCTCCGTCAGGGAGGAGGCAAAAACCCTTGCATCATCACTGACACCCATGGCAAAAGGCTGGCCGGCAAAAGCCGGCGCAACATCCCACACACGCAACGCCACTTGTGGCACCGAAAACTCCTGCGCAATGGCTGTACACATCTGTTGCGGCAACTCCAGCGTTTCCTTGCTCTCCAGGAGCGCACCAGCCCAGCGCAATACCTTGTCCGAGAGCAGGACGTTGTCGGTACCGTTGCGGATCATTTCCATGATGCGGTGCTCGAGCATCTTGATTTTTTCGCGCAACATCTCGGCTTGGCGCTCCTGCAGGCTGACCGCGCGGTGGCTGTGCGGACTGGTCAACTGCACGGCCGCCAGCAACTCCGCATGGCGCTGGAAAAAATCCGGTGTGTTGCTCAGGTAGTTGGCAATATCATCTTCGGTGATCGGGTTGTGCAGCGTCGGTTCCGTGGGGTAGGTCATGGTGAGGTATGCAACCGTAGTAAGTGATCCATTAAAGGGAGGAAAGATTGTCCGGCAGATCGATTTCGCCCTGAAACACGGTGGTCGCCGGGCCGGTCATAAAAACCGGCACGACAGATATGGCAGATTGCGCAATGGACGCAGCGCCGTGCCACTCGATGGTCAGTACGCCACCGCGCGTTTGCACTTGCACCCGGGCATCGAGAAGACCCAGCCTTATGCCGGCCACCACTGCCGCGCAGGCCCCGGTGCCGCAGGCCAGCGTCTCGCCAACGCCGCGCTCGAAGACCCGCAGGGAAATATGGGTGCGGTCCAGCACTTGCATGAATCCGACATTGACACCTTCCAGGAAACGCGGGCTTGCCTGCACCTGCGGGCCCAGCGTTTGCACCGGCGCGCGGTCTGCATCTTCAACCAG